>NZ_JANQDB010000007.1:0-100361 GCF_024723675.1 Campylobacter sp. 1569 | reverse complement strand
GAAGAAAATATAGAAGAAAATATAGAAGAAAATATAGAAGAAAATATAGAAGAAAATATAGAAGAAAATATAGAAGAAAATATAGAAGAAAATATAGAAGAAAATATAGAAGAAAATATAGAAGAAAATATAGAAGAAAATCCTGCCGAAATGGATTCTTTTGATGAATTACCTATGGTTGAAGAAATGGGCGAAAAAGAGATGAGTTTTGATGATTTGCCTGAGGATGCTCAATTTATTGGTGAAACAAAAGATGATGATAGCATTGCAGAAGAAAATGAACCTTTAGTGGAAGAGCTTTTAGAGGATGAGGCTATGAATTTTGAGCCCGAAGAAGAATTAAGCACTCAAGATAAAATCAAAGAAGAGTTAGCTGCTATTGATGAACTTGATGAAGAATTAAACGATCTTGATGAGGAGTCAATGCAAAATTTTGATACCCAAGAAACAGGTAGCGATGAAAATGTACAGGTTTTAGATTTAGAGGAAAATATAGAGGAAAATATAGAGGAAAATATAGAGGAAAATATAGAGGAAAATATAGAGGAAAATATAGAGGAAAATATAGAGGAAAATATAGAGGAAAATATAGAGGAAAATATAGAGGAAAATATAGAGGAAAATATAGAGGAAAATATAGAGGAAAATATGGGCGCAATTTTAGATGATACACAAGATGAGTTTGCAAATTTAAATGAAAATGATATTATGTTAGCTTTAGGTGAAGAGCTTGCTCCAGTTATTGTAGAAAAGAAAGAAGAGAGCAAGGTAAATACTGAAGAAAAAGTAGAAAATTTACAAGAAGATGAAATGGTAAATGAACTTAGTAAAAGCATAGCTCAAACTATTACTTCAAGTATTACTGATGATACTTTAAAAGCAGCCTTAAAAGGCATGAAAATGAATATAAACATTAATATAAGCTTTGATGAGGATAAACATTGAGTGGTCAAATTTTAATCATCTCAGGGCCAAGTGGAGCAGGTAAGAGCACCTTGCTTCAAAGGCTTTTTAAAGAAAAAGATAATATTTATTTTTCTATTTCAAGCACAACAAGAGCTCCTAGGGAAAATGAAAAAAATGGAGTAGATTATTTTTTTATCAGTGAAGAAGAATTTAAACAAGGTATAGAAAAAGGCAATTTTTTAGAGTGGGCTTTGGTGCATAAAAATTATTATGGCACCTCATTAATCCCTGTAAAAAAAGCATTGCAAGAGGGTAAAAGTGTTGTTTTTGATATCGATGTGCAAGGTTTTTGTATAGCTAAAGAAAAAATGCCTGAATATATTACTTCTGTTTTTATTACAACCAAAAATAAAAAAGAACTTGAAAAAAGATTGCTTAAGCGAAATACTGATAAAATAGAAGATATTAGCAAAAGATTAGAAAATGCTAGTGATGAAATGGCTTATTTGGATCGGTATGATTTTTTAATCATAAATGATGATCTTGAAAAAAGCTATAGAGAGTTAGAAGCGGTTTTTGAAGCTTCAAAATTAAAAAGTACAAAACATGATTTAAAACAAATTCAAATTCAATGGAATAAAGGAGAATAAAATGCATATGCCAAGTGGAACCCAATGGTTGATTATATTACTTATAGTAGTGTTGCTTTTTGGTGCAAAAAAAATTCCAGAGCTTGCCAAAGGTCTAGGAAAAGGTATTAAAACTTTTAAAGATGAAATGAACACAGAAGATGATAAAAAAATCGTTCAAGAAGATGCACAAAAAATTGAAAAAATTAATGAAAAAGATGTGCTTGTAAAAGAAAACAATGAAGAAGTAAAAAAAGCTTAAGGTAAAACATTGAAAACTTTAGTTTATAAAAAAATTAAAGAAAAATTAGGAAGAGATTTTATCTTAGAAAATCCTAAGAATAAAAATCTAGCTCATTTTGCTACACCTTTAGCTTTTTCTTTGGCTAAAGAATTAAAGCAAAATCCCATGATAATTGCTAATGATATTGTTGCTAAGTTAAAAGATTGTGAATGTTTTGAAAGTGTAGAAGCTTTAAATGGTTATGTAAATTTTAAGCTTTCAAGAGCTTTTTTAAATTCTTTAGCTACACAAGCTTTAAGCGATAGTGAAAATTTTGCAAAAGATGAGAAAAAAGAGCAGAGTTTTTTACTTGAATATGTGAGTGCAAATCCAACAGGACCTTTACACATAGGGCATGCTAGAGGGGCTATTTTTGGTGATACTTTAACTAGGGTTGCTAGACATTTAGGATATAAATTTGATACAGAATATTATGTTAACGATGCGGGTAATCAAATTTATCTTTTAGGTCTTTCTATATTGCTTGCAGTAAAAGAACATTGCTTAAAAGAGCAAGTTCAATATCCTGATGAGTATTATAAAGGTGAATATATCATAGATGTAGCAAAAGAGGCTTTTGCTGAATTTGAAAAAGATTTTTTTATAGAAGGAAATATTCCGCAATTAGCACTTTGGGCTAAGGATAAAATGCTAAAAATTATTAAGCAAAATTTAGCCGATGCTAAGATATTTATTGATACTTATGTGAGTGAAACAAGCTATTATAGTGAATTAGAAAATACTTTAAAAGCCTTAAAAGAACATGGTGGTACTTATGAGCAAGATGGTAAAATATGGCTTGCATCAAGTGCTAAAGGTGATGAAAAAGATCGTGTGATTATTAAAGATGATGGAAAAGGAACTTATCTAGCTGCTGATATAGTTTATCATAAAGATAAAATGAGCCGCGGTTATGATAAGTGTATTAATATATGGGGGGCTGATCATCACGGCTATATTGCTAGAATGAAAGCTGCTATGGAATTTTTGGGTCATGATAGTCAAAATCTTGAAATTATCTTAGCACAAATGGTTTCATTGTTAAAAAATGGCGAGCCTTATAAAATGAGCAAAAGAGCAGGAAATTTCATTTTAATGGGTGATGTTTTAGAAGAACTTGGTAGTGATGTGCTAAGATATATTTTTATTAGTAAAAAATGCGATACACATTTGGAGTTTGATGTAGATGAGTTTAAAAAAGAAGATAGCTCCAATCCTGTGTATTATATTAATTATGCTCATGCGAGAATTCATCAAGTATTTGCCAAGGCAGGTAAGAGTGTAAATGATGTTATATATGCTAAATTTGAGAGTTTAAATGAAGATGGTATGAATCTTTTATTTGAAAGCTTAAATTTAAAAGCAGTACTTAATGATGCATTTGAGTCAAGAGCCTTGCAAAAAATTCCTGATTATTTAAAAAATTTAGCTTCTTTGTTTCATAAATTTTATAATGAAAATAAAGTTGTTGGTTCAAGCAATGAAGATGAGCTTTTAAAACTTTTTGCTATATGTGCTTTGAGCATTAAAACAGCTTTTGCACTTATGGGAATAGAAGCAAAAAATAAAATGAATCACGATTAATTTTGATCGTGATTTTTGCTTTTTTTGATACTTCTTGTCATCATAAAGCTTTGTTCAAAAAACAAAAGCAAGGTCACGCTTACTCCTACTGCTAAGGCTAATGTTACTGAAAGTGTTGTGAAAAAATGATCAAAAAATTGAATTAAGAAATTAGTTTTTTCGTTGATATCTTCTGAGCGTATAAATGAAATAAGATATAAAATTGCTTTATAGGCATAAATTCCAGGTATCATAGGAATGAGAGCAGGAAAAGCTATAATTTCAGCAGGCGTTTTAAAAATTTTGGCCAAAAATAATCCAAGACAACCTATGCTAAAAGAAGCTATAAAGGTTGCAATAGCTAAGGTTTGAAAACCAAAATATCCCATTAAAGTAAAACGCATGCCATGAGCTATAGCGGCTAGTATGGCTGAGAGTATGAGTGTTTTAAAGGGTGGATTACATACATAAGCAAAACCAAAACCTGTTAAAGCCGCAAAAAACATATCCCAAAGTATAGAAGAATAATCAATCATCTTAAAATCCCAAAATCATTAATACCAAGAGTAGTATAAATTCCAATGGCAATACAACACACTAATATCACTACGCTTATAATACGACTAAGTCCCATAAGAATATGATCTTTTAAAATGTCTATAACGGAGTTTATAAAATAAACCCCAGGAATTAAATACAATATACTAGAACCCAAAGCAACATTGGCTTCTTGCACGAGTTTTAAATCCACTCCAAAAAATACAATAAGTGAGGATAAAAAAGAACAAATAATGTATTGAATTCTTAAATCGATTTTTATTCTAGTGAGTAAAACTCTTAAGCTAAAACCTACTAAAGTAGCTAAAAACACAAATAAACAGCCGTAAAAATCTCCTCCAAATAGCTTGCAAAAGGCTGAATTTGCTACTGAAACTAAAAATAAATTAGCTAAAAAAGGATTTCTTTTGCTTTGTTTGAGTTTTAAAAGAGAAAATTTAGCTTCTTCTAGGTTGTATTTATGATCATGAATTTGCCAGCTTAATGCACTGAGCTCTAAAATAAGTTTAAAATTAATATGATTGTACTTATTAGGTATGATATAGGTTCTTTGTATGGAATTATCATTTTTATCAAAAATATTTAGTGTGGTATGGTGAAAGAAAAAATTCATATTAATCTCATAACCATATGCATTAGCTATTCTTCCAACACACTTTGCCACTCTTGCTGTGTAAGTTCCAGCACTTAAAAAAACACTAATATATTCGATTAAAAAATCCGTTAAATTTTGAATTGATGGTTTTTCCATAGTATTTTCTTTGAAATAGTTTATAGGATTTTATCAAATTTTAAATATAAAATATTATAAAATTAATGATAATCTAAAAAAAACTGCGGAAAATCATTTTCGTTTTTCGAAAAAGTATAAAGTAAATTTTCACTTGGATAGGTAATTTTTTTAACTATTGTTTTTTTCTTTTGTTTTGAGATTTTTTCTAATACTATTGGCAGTTCTTTATTGATTAGCATTTTTAAGGACATACCCATACCATGTTCAAGATTTTTTATAAATTTTCCATCAACTTGACTTTCTTTTTCAATTATTGTTAAGTCAGCGTCAAAACCAAGTTTTTTTAGTGTTTTGTAAAGTTGAATTTTATCTTCAGGTGGAGCAATTCTCAAATCTTGCATACTATGATAAGATCTATAAATGGTTTTTGGAAATTGTGCTTGAATTTGTAAATGTTCTTCATCTAAAATATTACGTATTCTTCTAAAGGCTTTTGAAAAATAATAGGGTGAGTTAGGATTACTTGTAAAATGTGTTTTTGTAAAAGCATTAAATTTTATATGTTTGTAGTTATCATCCAATAAAGAAGTTTCATAATAATTTATAAAATCAAGTTCTTTTGTAAAACCAACTAAGGGTAGAAAAACTTTAGCATAAGATGAATTATCTATAACCCCATCAATTTCCCATGGCATTAATTTTGCCATTAGATGTGAGACATATCCGCCGTGAGAGCTTCCAATAAGAACAATTGGAAGTGTTGAGATATCCCCCCCCCACCCATATAATTAAAGAGATTGTGATTTGTTTTGATATAAGATAATACTTGTAGACAATCTAGTGCTTGCATAATGCCAAAATTTTGATATTCGTTTTTCGTTGGTTCAAATGTAATGCTGAGATTAATAATTTCATTTTTTGGAATGATATGGAGTTGTTTTAGTTTTTCTATTTCACTATTTAAAAACAATGCAATTTCGTGAATACCTTTGAATGTTTTATTTTGGGTATTGATATTATAAGTACTACAAATAGAAGCAATAATGTTTTGATCAAAGCTATCTAGTATTAATTTAGCACCATTTTGTGGCCTACATTGTATACAAAAATAATTTACACTTACGCATATTACATTATGATTTTCTAAAACTCTATAAATAAGCTTATTTTGGTATGTATCATTGATATCACTACCTAGACCAGGTAAAAGAAATACAATAGCTTCGATTTCTTTTTCATCATCATAATCAATTCTAAAATCTAATAAAGATTGTCTTTGTATGTTAAGCTCTATATCATCAAAAGATGGAATTTGAAAAAATTTAGTTTGAAGCATGGTTTTTCCTTTTTTGGATATAGATATAAATAGCTACAATCATAGCAGCAAAAACAATACAAGCTATAATAACAAAATGTAAATATTCTTTGATTAAATCTTCATTTTTGCCTAAAATATAACCTAATACAAGTAAGATTAAACACCAAATTCCTGCTCCTAAGCTGGTATAAAACATAAATTTTTTCAAATTCATTCTTGCGAGTCCAGCAGGTAAAGAAATGTATTGACGTAAACCAGGGATTAATCTACCACTAAAGGTGGATATTTCGCCATGTTTATTAAAAAAGGCTTCAAATTGAGCAAATTTTGTTTCATTAACTCCAAAATATTTGCATATTTTTAAAAGAACTTCCCGTCCTAAAAAATAACATAAATAATAATTTAATAAAGCTCCTAAAAGAGCTCCAAAAGTCCCACAAAGTAAACATAACCAAAAGTTAAGCTCGTTTTGATGAGCTAAATATCCAGCAGGTATCATCACTACTTCGCTAGGAAAAGGAAAAAAGGAACTCTCTATAAACATAAGAAAGATAATCCCCCAATAACCCCAATCTTTTGCAAGAGTGAGTAAAAAATCTACAATATCACCAAGCATAAATAACCTTTATTTTTTAAGCTAATGATATAAGTTTAGTTTTAATGTTTTAAAAATATAACATCGCTTTTGCGCAAATGACTATTAAAATACATAAAATCAATGCAATCAAGTGAGATTTTAAAGGGTCTTTTCTTTTTAAAACTTTTATAAAAAATAAAGAGTAAAAAGTCAAAACTAGCATTGTTATTAATAATAAAAGTTTGATAAATAAAAATCTGCCAAAATTACTTGCAAAAAAATCCCAAAAAGAGTTAATTTCATAAAAACTCAAAAGATAAAATCCACTCAGCAAAAGTAAGATAAAAATACTAGCAAAAATAAAAATACTTGATTTGGTATAGGCTTTTTTAATTTTATCACAATCTTCTTTACTTTCGTGTTTATAAGCAAAGTGATAAACACATACATCAAAAAATACATAAGCTATAAAAAATACAGCACAAATAAGATGAATACAAATAAAAATAAAATGCATAGTTAATCTCCTTAAAAAATCATAGCACAATTTTAAGGAGATGCAAAATTAAAGTTTTTCTAAAATTTGGATAGTTTTGATTTTATCTCCTGCTCTAATACTATCTAATACTTCTAAACTTTCTTTATCTTCAGGATTGATTTGTCCAAAGATAGTATGTACTCCATCTAAATGAGGCTGTGGGCTATGACAGATAAAAAATTGCGATCCACCTGTATCTCTACCAGCATGAGCCATAGATAAGCTACCTCTTAAGTGCTTGTGTTTTTGATCGTCACATTCACACTCTATCTCATAACCAGGACCACCTGAACCTATACCATAAGGACAACCACCTTGTATTACAAAATTTGGAATCACACGGTGAAAAACAAGCTCATCATAAAAACCATCATTAGCTAAGTTAGCAAAATTACATACAGTTTGCGGTGTTTCATCGGGAAATAATTCTAATTTCATATCACCTTTTTCGGTGCTAATGATAGCAAAATTGTATTTTTTTGCATCTTTTGTGTCGATTTTTTTAAGCATTTTTTTGCTCCTATTCTATATTAGTATAAACTGCTTGCACATCATCATCATCTTCTAATTTATCAAGTAATTTTTCAATATCAAGAAGTTGTTCTTCATTAAAGCTTACAGGATTGTTAGCAAGATATTCAAGTCCTGCTTTTTTAAGCACTAAGCCTTTTTTTTCTATAGCATTACTAAGTTCACCAAAGGCAGTATAATCACCTATAATTAGTAATTCTTCTTCATTTTGCTCAAGTTCTTCAAGTCCTGCATCAATGAGTTCAAGTTCAAGTTCTTCTAAATCTCCATCATATTTTTCAAGATGAAAGACAGCTTTGTGTGAAAACATAAAAGTTAAAGAGCCATTTTGTAAAATTTCACCGCCATTTTTGCTAAAAATCGCTTTTACATTAGCCACCGTGCGTGTAGGATTATCACTCATGCACTCAACAATGATTAAAGCTCCATGTGCTGCTTTTCCTTCATAGTGGATATTTTTAATATCAGCACTATCTTTTCCGCTTGCTCTTTTAATGGCTGCATCGATATTGTCTTTTGGCATATTATTAGCTTTTGCAGTAGCTATGGCGCTACGAAGCTTTGGATTCATATCAGGATCAGCTCCGCCTTCTTTTGCTGCCACTTGTATAGCCTTTGCAAGTTTTGGAAAAAGTTTGCTCATTTTATCCCATCTTGCTTCTTTAGAGGCTCTGCGATATTCAAACGCTCTTCCCATAAATTCTCTCTTTCTTATATTGTTTTAAAGTTAAAAGTATAAACTAAGAAGTCTAAATTTGATTTTAAAGGAGTAAAAGAGTGATCAGAAAAGCTAGAAAAGATGATGTTAGAAAATGTATACAATTACTTGCTTTAGCAATGGATCATTTTATTTATAAACTTAGTGGTTATAATGATCATCAAAAAGCTATAGAGGTTTTAGAAAATTTCTTCACTCAAGAAAACAATCGTTTAAGTTATGAAAATATATGTGTTTATGAAGAAGATGATGAAATTTTAGGTGCGATTTGTTTTTATGATGGGGCTTTGGCAGATGAGTTAGATAAGCCTTTAAATGAGCATTTAGAGTTTTTGGGGATTAATGAAAAAGTTTTAAAAGAATGTGAAAATGAGTTTTACTTAGATAGTATTTGCGTGGATGAAAAAGCAAGAGGGAAAGGTATTGCTAAGAAATTGATTGAATATGCCTTCAACGAAGCTTTGAAAAATGATAAAAAGCTTTCATTGATCGTAGAAGATGAAAATATAAATGCGAAAATGCTTTATGAAAAAATGGGTTTTAAATTTATAAAAAATAAAATTTTTCATTCTCATAAATATGAATACAGAGAAAAAGGAGAATAAATGATTATAAAAACTAAAAATATCAATTGTCAAAGTTGTGTAAATTTAATCAAGGCTTCATTAGAAGATGAATTTGGTACCATGCAAATAAATGTTGAAACAAAAAGCATAGAGATTGATTTAAAAACAGAGCAAGTTGAAGGGTTCAAAAAACAATTACAAGAATTAGGTTTTGAGATAGATGAAGTATGAGTTAAAATTAAAAATAGGCAATATGACTTGTGTTAATTGCTCTAATGCTATAGAAAAAGTTTGTGCAAAAATTGATGGGGTAGAAGATGTGAGTGTTTCTTATGTCAATTCTAGTGGGGCGTTTTTGCTTAAAGATTTATCTTTGGAAACAAAAATCAAAGAAAAAATCAAAGCTTTGGGTTTTGAGATATTGCAAGAAGAGCAAAATTTATATGAGTTTAAACTCCAAGAGCTTAAAAATATGAAAACAAAGCTTATTATGAGTATAATCTTAAGCTCTATTGTGATGTATTTTGAAATGTTTGTTCAAGGAAATGTTTCTGCTTTAATTCAAATGTTTTTATCTATGATAGTAATTTTTTATTGTGGAAAAGGTTTTTTCATCCACGCTCTTAAGGGATTAAAGTATAAAAATTTAGATATGAATACCTTGATATCCTTAGGTGCTTTTACTTCTTTTGTATATTCTTTTTTTGTATATTTTGAAGTGTTTAACAAAGATGGTTATTTGTATTTTAGTGGTGGAGCGATGATTATAAGCTTTGTTTTATTAGGTAAATACTTAGAAGAAAAGGCTAAATTTAAATCCTTAGAATACCAAAACAAATTAAAAAATATAGATATTAAAAAAGCCAATATAATTTTAGAAGATGGAAGTATAAAAAGCATACCTAGTGCTTTTGTAAAAGAAAATGATGTGGTTTTAGTAAAAGAGGGTGAAAGCGTTGTTGCTGATGGAGTGATTATAGCAGGTGAAGCTGAGGTTGATGTGAGTTTTTTAACAGGAGAGTTTTTACCACTTTTGAAAAAGCAAGATGATGAGATTTTAGCAGGAACTGTGTTGATTAATGGAAGTTTAAAGATTAAAGCTAATAAAAAGGCGATTGAAAGCTCATTAGAGCAAATCAAAGATCTTGTTTTTAAAGCAGGTAATGTCAAAACACCTTTAGCAAATTTAGCGAATAAAATTTCAGCTTATTTTGTAGCTTGTATTATAATTTTATCGCTTTTTGTGTTTGCTTTTTGGTATGTTAAAGAAGGAATTAACGCAGCATTTTTGCATGCTTGTGCCACGCTTTTAATCTCTTGTCCTTGTGCTTTGGGTTTAGCAACTCCTATAGCCATAGTGAGTGCTTTAGCAAATGGTGCAAGAAATTTTATCTTAGTAAAAAATCCAGCGGTATTAGAGAATTTAGCTAGTATAAAACTTGCTATTTTTGATAAAACAGGCACTTTAAGCCAAGATGACTTAAGTGTTTATAAGCATAATCTTACTCAAGAAGATTTTCAAAAACTCACCCAAATTGAAAATTTAAGCTCACACCCTATTGCAAAGGCTTTTATTAAAGAATTGAATATAAATTTAAATTTACAAGGAAAATTAAGTGTTTTAGTGGGTAGTGGTTTGCTTTATGAGGAAAATGAAGATAAATATTTAATAGGCAATGAGAAATTAATGTTTGAAAATGGTGTTGATATACAAAAAAGTAAGCAATTTTTGCAAGAATTTGAAGATCAAGCACCCATATGTTTATATTTTGCAAAAAATAAAATTTGTCTTGGTGGAGTTTGTTTGAAAAATGAGCTCAAAAACGAGGCTAAAGATTTGATAGCAAATTTAAAACAAAAAGGTGTAAAAAGCATTATTTTAAGTGGCGATAATAAAAAAAGTGTTGCTAAAATAGCAAATGAGCTCAATATTGATGAATATTATTTTGACTTAAAACCTGAGCAAAAACTTGATTTCATAAAAGAAAAAATCAAAAAAGAAAAAGTGCTTTTTATAGGAGATGGTATTAACGATGCTCCTGCTTTAAATTTAGCTAGCGCAAGCATTAGTTTTTCTAAAGCAAGTGAGCTTGCTAAAAAAAGCGGAGATTTGATTTTAATAAAAGATGATTTATCTTTAATAGCTTATTGTTTTGAGCTTTCTCAAAGAACTAAAAATATCATCAAACTTAATCTATTTTGGGCTTTTATTTACAATGCTTTATGTATTCCTATTGCAGCAGGTATTGTGCCATTTATAAGTCTTAGTCCACATTTGGCAGCTTTAGCAATGTGTTTTAGTTCGGTAACAGTTGTATTAAATTCTTTAAGATTGCGTTAGATATTTCAGTTTTATTTAATATTTGTTGTATTATATTAATATAAATTTAACAAAAAAGGAGTATCATAATGAATTGCAATTGCGGTTTTTCTATGATGAATGTAATAAGATATTCTAAAATGATTATCTTGCTTACAGTTGCCTCTTTAGCAGCTATTGTTGTTTTTGGTAATATAACTGATTATAATTCAAATTTTCAGTTTGTAAAACATGTTATGAGTATGGACACCAAACCTGATTATTTAGGTAATGCTATTGTTTATAGGGCTATTACAAATTCTACTATTCATCATATTGCTTATATTTTTATTATCTGTTTTGAAGCTTTTATTATGTTAACTGCTTTAAAAGGTGCTTTAGATATGTTTAAAGCAAGAAATTTAGATGCAAAAACTTTTCATGAAGCTAAAAAATTTGGAATTATTGCTCTAACTTGTTGTTGTTTACTTTGGTTTTTTGGTTTTCAAGTGGTAGCTGCAGAGTGGTTTGGTATGTGGATGAGTAAAACATGGAATGGTTTGCCTGATGCTACTAGATTAGTAACTTATATGCTTTTAGCTTTAATTTATATTAGTATCAAAAACGATGATTAATTTTATCAAACTCCTTTTTTGTAGGAGTTTGGTATTATAATTCATTAACAGCACGATAAGCTTGATCGATTGCTGAATGCATGTAAGCTGACCAATCAGAATCTGAATTTGCTATAACAATATTACCAAAAGGTTTTCTTGCAAGTTCTATAGTTTTTTGTGCTTCTTCACTATCATCAAAAAGACTGTTTTCTGTATATGAATAACAATGCCCCCAACGATTTACAACTATAGCCTTAATGTCTCTTTCATGGTCAAATCCAGCCGAGCCTAACATGCCTTGAAGTTGATCGCGAATAATTTTCTCATGCTCTTCAAAACTCATAGTAAATAATAAATTTCTGCCTACTCTAGCTCTATCCCTTGCATCCATTCCATCAAGATCAATCCCTTGGATGTTTGCAAAAGCCAAAGGAGAGCAAACCATGTGAACACAAATAGGCTTTTTAGGATCTCTTGGGTGGTGATATCCTCCCATATCCACAGGATAATCAAGTTTAGTTCTAGCATAAGGCATTTTTGGTGAATAAATTTCATGAACTCCAAGTTTTATAAATGGTTCCCAGTTGCTTATGATAACTTTAGTATGCAAAAGAGAGGTTTTTACATTTTTACTTAAAGCATCTTTTTGATCTTGTGGCATGCTTGGTATTATATATGGAATCATGCTGTTATAATTTGCCATTATAACTTTTTTAGCTTTTACTCTATAATTTTTGCCTTTATTAACATAAGTTACTAAAGCTCCATCTTTTGTATTTTCTACATTTATAACAGTGCTGTTTAATCTTAAACGTACTTTATTTTTAGCAAGATCAAGTTTAGAATAATCAAAATGAGCTAAGGTAATTTCATCCATATCTTTACCTTTTTTAGACACATCAGGAATTAATCTTCTAACCATTAATCTAGCAACAGTGGCGTTGCCATCAGCACAGTGGTGGATATATGGTTCTTCCATTTCAGCTAGTGCTTCCCCTTCAATTGGATCAAGTCCAAGTTTATCAAAACCAGGTAGGAAAGAAATTCTAGCGTCTTCGCAAGAAACAGCATCAATACCTAAAGCCAAAAAGTCATCTGTCATACCTTCAAAAAATTTTATAGCTTGTGGTGAAAGTTTAACCTTTTCCTCTAAGAATTTTTTATAGCTTGTTTTTGCTACATACTTATCCCTTTGCTCTTTTGTTAAACCTTTTAAATAGTCTTTTTCGCTTTTAAATAAAGCAATTAAATCTTTTTTATCTTTTTCATTAAGAGGAAAATCACCTATAAAAGCCTCAATGCTTCTTCCATTGCTTTTTTCTTCAGGAATATCATCACAAATTACTTTTCTAGGATTACCATTTACAACTTTGTCTACTCCAAATTCAGCCTTAGAAAAATACACACCTCTACTAAGTTTTAAATCAGGATAAAAATTTACATCAAAACGTTTAGCAAGCTCATCAATATCCACACCCAAAGATGATAGTAAATCTACTACTTCTTTAGAATATAATGCCTTTGGCGATTGAAATGTTTCGCTACCACCATAACTTAAAATAGTGCCATCTTCTAGTTCTATTTCATTTCTTCTAGCATGTCCACCAAAGTCATCGTGATTATCAAGAATAAGAATTTTTTTATCTTTTCCAAATTTGTTTTGATAAAAACAAGCTGCGGCTAAACCACTAATACCTGCTCCAACAACAACTAAGTCGTATTCTTGTTTAGGTTTAATAACACTAAAATTAAATTTTTCACCATCTCTTAACATATGTGCAAATTCATAACTTGCATTATTACTACCCCTTAATCCAAGCCACTTTGGTGGGTAGTATTCTTTAGTGAAATCTTCGATTTTGGCTTCTTTACCGTATAATACCTGCAAAGGAGTCATTCCTGCAAGTATAGTTAAAGCCATTCCATTTAAAAAGTCTCTTCTTTGCATGATTGTCCTTAAAATAAGATATATTAGCTCTTATTTTAAGAGTATATTTATATTTTTATTCTTAAAGTATTTTATAAATACAAAAATTTTTATAAAAAAGTTACTCTTTTTCTCTTTTTATAATTTTTATATAGTTTAGAAAGCAAAAAGGTCGCTGCAAGACTTAAAACTAAAAAATGTGGAAATTGTGGTACTTTTGCAGATAAAAAATAATGCCAAGCTACTAGCAAAAAACAAAAATATCCAAGTTTTCTTATTTTGCTTAATTTTTTAAAAAGTTTAAAAGAGCTTATAAACATAAGCGAGAGTATGAAAAAGCTTATAAAACCACTAAGTTCTAAATTTTTACTAAAAGTATCTTTGAAAAAAAGTATTAAATCTAAATTTTTACTAAAAGCAAAATAATTAAAAAAGTGAATCAAAGTCCAAAAAAATGCATAAAAACCTAAAAATTTAGGGTAATCTTTTGTGTGTTTATACTTTAAAAGTGAAAAAAATAGGCTTAATCCAAAAAAGATTAAGCCAAATATACCACTATAAAAATACACAGATTTTACAATATCAAATTCTTGCAAGATTTGATAAATACTAAAAATAATACTTAAAGCAAAGGCTAAAAATCCACCGATATTATAAACTTTTTTGCTCATTAAAAATTAACCTTTAAATCCATATCTTTATACAAATGTGCTACTTCTTTTTCATAACCATTGAACATTTGCGTAGGTTTAGTGAAAAAATCTCCCAAAGGACGCTCATTTGCTTGAGACCATCTTGGATGAGAAACATTTGGATTAACATTAGCATAAAAACCATATTCTCTAGGGTTTGCTAGCTCCCATGTGGTTTTAGGTTGTTCTTTAGTAAATTCTATTTTTACAATAGATTTGATACTTTTAAAACCATATTTCCATGGAACTACAAGGCGAATCGGCGCTCCATTTTGTCCTAATAAAGGCTTTTTATACATTCCTACAGCCATAAGCGTTAATGGGTGCATAGCCTCATCTAATCTTAAACCCTCTATATAAGGATAATCAAGAGTTGGGAAAAATGAAGCTTGATCAGCAAATTGATTTTTATCAAAAAGAGTGGTAAATTTTATAAATTTAGCCTCGCTTTTGACTTTGCATTTTTCTATTAAAGCACGCAATTCAAAACCAACCCAAGGCACCACCATAGACCAAGTTTCAACACAACGAAATCTATAAATTCTCTCTTCTAAAGGAAAGGCTAATAAATCTTGCATAGTTAAAGTCAAAGGCTCTTCAACTTCCCCGCTAACTTCTATTTTCCAGTCCTTTGTGTTGAAATTTTTTGCAAGTTCTACAGCTCTTTTTTTGTCAGTAGAAAATTCATAAAAATTAACATAATTAGTTGCAATTTTTTCATCGCTAAGTTTTAATTTTTCATTGTTAGGATCAGGAAAGAAATTTAATGCCATTAATTCAGATTGGACTAAGGCTGAACTAACCAAAGCTCCAGCACCTAGTTTTAAAAAATGGCGTCTTTTATTATATAATTGTTCGTTTGTGATATTCATGAAAAGTCCTTTATATATTTTGTGATATTAAAACATATAAAGGAAAATAAAAGGATAATTTTTATTATTTTATAAAAAATATTTTTAAAAAATTACCTCATTATTTTCAGATAGAACAGGGTTGTTTTTTGGAAATGGAGAGGCATTGGTGTAATACTCTCTTTGTTTTTCATAAATTCCTTGATAAACTCCTTTTGGAATGGTAAATTTTCTAGCACTATCAGGATAAAGTTCTAAGTATTTTGTTAAAAATTCTTTAAAAACTGGAGCAGCAGTTCTTGCGCCACCTTCTACTTGTTTCATAGGTTTATTATCATCATTACCATACCAAATGATAGCTTCTATCTCAGGAGTTAATCCGCAAAACCATGCATCAACGCTTTTATTTGAAGTGCCAGTTTTTCCAGCTATTTCAATCCCTTCCACTCTAGCATTGCGCCCAGTTCCTTTTTTAACAACATTTTGCATCATATCATTAACTAAAAAGGCTTGTTCAGGTTCGCTGATTTTTCTTTCTCCAGAGTTAAATTCTACCACTATTTTGTCATTTTTATCGATTACTCTTTTAATGAGTATTAAATCTTTTTGCACCCCATAATTTCCAAATACTGTATAAAGTTTAGCATAATCATAAATAGAAATCCCAAAGCTACCTAAGACTATAGATAAATCAACCGGTATATTTTTAAAGCCCATAAATTGAAGTTTATCATGGATCACATCAAGCCCCAAAGCAAGAGCTAAATTTATAGTAGCTAGGTTTCTTGAGCCAGTTAGTGCTTCTTTTAAGCTTATAAGCCCTAGAAATTTTCCACCATAATTTTTAGGTTTCCAGTCTTGTTCATCTTTTTTGGTGCTTTCAAAGATTCTTGAAATATCAGCAACCTTGCTCATAGGAGAATAGCCCATATCAATGGCAATTTGGTATAAAAAAGGCTTAAAAGAACTTCCAGGCTGTCTTAAGCTTTGAGTAGCACGGTTAAAATTACTTTTTGCGTAATTTACTCCGCCAACTAAGGCTAAAATGTCTCCATTTTGATGATTTGCTACTATCATAGCTCCATTAAGTGTGCTTAAATTTGCATCTTTATCTCTTTTAACTATTTCATCATAGCCAAATTTTAAAGCCTCTCTTGCAATATTTTGCACATCAAGATCAATGGCAAGTTCTATTTTATAGCCACCACTTTTTAAGTCTTTAATTCCGCTTAGTTGTTTTAAAACTTCTTGAGTAACATAAGGAGCTGCATTTTGTGTTAAAGTATCATCATATACTTTTGGAATTTCTTTTAAAGCATTTTCATACTCTTCTTTAGAAATCCAACCAAGATTATACATTCTTTGCACTACGCTATTTGCTCTAGCTAAAGAAAGATCTAAATGTCTAGTAGGATCATAAGTACTTGGAGCCTTTGGCATACCTACTAAAATAGCAATTTCTTTTAAGCTAAGCTCGTCTAAATTTTTTCTAAAATATCCAAGTGCAGCAGTTTTTACTCCATAATATCCATGTCCAAAGAAGATGAAATTTAAATATCTTTCTAAAATTTGCTCTTTAGTTAAAGTACTTTCTATCTTATATGCAAGCAAAGCTTCTTTTAGCTTTCTGCTTAAAGTACGCTCTGGGGTTAATTCTGTGTTTTTTATAAATTGTTGTGTAAGGGTGGAAGCTCCTTCCATAGTTTTTCCACCACTTCTTATGATTTTAATAGCTGCTCTAAAAATCGCATCTATATTAACCCCACCATGTTCAAAAAAGCTAGTATCTTCAATGGCTACTAAAGCTTCTATAAGTCTTGGTGGAAGTTCTTCATAAGGAGCATAAAAGCGGTGTTGCTCAAAAACATTTGCAACTAATTTTCCATTTTTATCAAAAATTTGTGTTGTAAGAGGTGGTTTATAATCTTTAAAGGTATATTGATTTAAATCAGAATCAGAAAACAAATATGCAATAAATATAAAAACTCCAACCGCACACACTATACAAAAAGAAAGAAATATTTTTAAAATTTTTATCATAAAAATGCTTTCAAAAGTTCTATATTAAGCCCTAGTGCTGTACTTTGATGGCCTATGATTTTTTTAATGTATTTTTTATGAAAGCCCTCACACATCACAGCTCCGGCTTTACCTTGATAAAGTTTTGACTCAATGTATTCTTGCATATCTTTTAAATCAAATTTATCTAAGATCAAATCACACTTACTAAGATTAAAAATCTTTTTATCTTCTAAAACTAAAATCATTGCACTTAAAACGCTAATATTTTTACCACTTTGCAAATTGAGCATATTAAAAGCTTCATTATCGCTTTTAGCTTTAGTAAGAATGATATTTTGAGCACAAACTATACTATCAGCAAATAAAACATTTTTAAAATCAGGATATTTTGCAAAAAACTGCCTTTCTTTTTCTAAAACAATTTTTTGCACATAAGAGCTTGGATTGTCTTTTTTTACCAAGCTCTCATCATAATCCATAATAATTTGCTCAAAAGCAATATTTGCTTCTTTTAGTAAAGCAACGCGTGAAGGCGAACTTGAAGCTAAATAAAGCATTAAGCAAGACTTTCTTCTATGATTTTTCTAGCATGATCAAGTGCTTGTTCTATTTTGCTTGTATCTTTACCACCGGCTGTTGCAAAATCATCCCTACCGCCACCGTTTCCACCAAGCATTTGTGCAATTTCTTTTACCAAAACACCAGCTTTTAATGAGGTGTCTTTAACGCCTGCTGCGATGATGATTTTGCCTTCTTTTTCTTGTAAAAGTAAAATTACAGCTTTATTAAATTTGTTTTTAAACTCATCTATCATAGTTTTTATATCGCCACTATCTATTTTTTGCACACAATATTGAATGCCTTTTAGTTCTTTAGAGTTTAATTCTGCTTTGTTTGAATTTTTTAGTTCATTTTTTAAACTAGCTATTTCATTTTTTAATTTTGCCACATAGCTTAAAATATCATGAGTTTTTAACTCTTCTTTGGCTTGGTTTAGCTCTTTTAAATGTTCACTAACATAATCAAGCGCAGCTTTGCTTACCACTGCTTCTATCCTTCTAACTCCAGCACTAACACCACTTTCTTTGATGATGTAAAAACTTCCTATTTCAGAGCTATTTTTCACATGGGTACCACCACAAAGTTCTTTGCTAGCACCTAGGGTTAAAACTCTTACTTTTTCTTGATATTTTTCACTAAATAAAGCTATAGCACCACTTTTCTTAGCTTCATCTAAAGCTAAAATTTCAATTTTAGCTTCATTTGCTTGCATGATGTAAGTATTTACCAAAGCTTCTATTTGCTTTAGTTCTTCTTTATTTAGAGCTTTTGGGTGAGTAAAATCAAATCTTAATTTATTGTGTTCTACCAAAGAGCCTGCTTGGCTAATGTGTGAGCCAAGAATTTCTCTTAAAGCATGATGTAATAAATGTGTCGCACTATGATGTCTTGCGATTTGCTCTCTTTTTTTAGTATCTATGCAAGCTAATACTTCATCGTTTGTTTTAAGATCTTGTTTTAATTTCACTTGACTAAGATTAATATCAAAGAATTTTTGCGTATCTAAAACCTCATTTTCATTAATAAAACCTAAATCAGCGCTTTGCCCTCCGCTTGTTGCGTAAAATGGAGTTTTTTCAAGCATTAACCACGCTATATCTCCTGCCTTAGCTTCGGTTATGATTTTAAAATTTTCATCTAAAATAGCTATGATTTTAGTTTTTTCTTCATAATTTTCATAACCACTAAAAGTATTTTTACCAAATTTTTCTAATAAAACCTTAAAATCCCCACTAATTGCTTTATCCCCGCTTCCTTTCCAAGAGGCTTTGGCTCTATCTTTTTGTTCTTGCATAAGCTCATTAAATTTAGCTTCATCTACGCTAAGATTTTTTTCTCTTAGCATATCTTGGGTTAAATCAAGCGGAAAACCATAAGTATCATAAAGTTTAAAAGCTACTTCACCACTAAAAATATCTTTAGTTTTTTTAAGTTCTTCATTAAAAATTTCTATACCATTTTCAATGGTACTTAAAAATCTTTCTTCTTCTAGTTTGATTTGTTCTTTGATAAATTCTTTTTTTTCATTTAAGTAGGTATAATGCCCACCCATTAACTCACATACTACATCTACAAGCTCATACATAAAAGCTCTTTTAAGACCTAGTAAATATCCATGTCTTAAGGCACGGCGCATAATTCTTCTTAAAACATAACCCCTACCTTCTTTATCAAAGCCAACTCCTTGAGCAAGTAAAAATACACTTGATCTTATATGATCAGCAATTACTCTATAACTAGCCCCGCTTTCATAGGTATAAGTTTTACCGCAAAGTTTTGCAATACTCTCAATAATAGGCATAAACAAAGAGCTATCAAAATTACTAAATTTTCCTTCTTTTATAGCGCTAACTCTTTCAAGTCCCATACCTGTATCAATACTTGGTTTTGGCAATGGAGTAAGCGTGCCATCAGCACTTCTTTCATACTGCATGAAAACTAGATTCCAAATTTCTAAGAACCTATCTCCATCACCACCCATATAATCTTCACTAGAATTAAAATGCTCAGCGCCTTGATCATAAAAAATTTCACTACAAGGCCCACATGGTCCAGTATCGCCCATTTGCCAGAAATTATCTTTATCGCCAAATTTATAAATTCTCTCTTTTTCTATATGTTTTTGCCAAAGCCCATATGCTTCATCATCACTTTCATGAACGGTTACATATAATCTTTCTTTAGGTAATTTTAAAACTTCAGTTACAAATTCCCAAGCATAAGCAATAGCTTGTTCTTTAAAATAATCTCCAAAACTAAAATTTCCAAGCATTTCAAAGAAAGTATGATGTCTTGCTGTGTAGCCTACATTGTCTAAGTCGTTATGTTTTCCACCAGCTCTTATACAAGTTTGACAGCTTGTTTTACGCGGAGGATTTGGGCGCGGTACTTCCCCGGTAAATATACTTTTAAAAGGCACCATACCTGCATTAGTAAAAAGTAAAGTCGCATCATCAGGCACCAAAGGGCTTGAAGGAGTGATTTCATGTCCTTTTGACTTAAAAAATTCTAAATATTCTTTTCTTATATCCATAGATTTTCCTAGCTAGTTTTTTTGCTTAAAATAATACCAAAAATACTTTAAATTAAGTAAAACTATCTTATAATCACGATTTTAATTTACAAGGTTAATACAATGAAAATTCCTTTTATAGACTTAAATGCTCAATATAATGCTTATAAAAATGAAATTGATGAGGCTATTAGTGAAGTTTTACAAAGCACCTCTTTTATAGGTGGTGTAAAATTAGAAGAATTTGAAAACAATTTAGCTAAATATGTAGGTATTAAACATGCGATAGGCTGTTCAAGTGGTACAAGTGCGTTATTTTTAGCTTTAATGGCTTTGGGTGTGGGTAGGGATGATGAGGTAATAGTGCCGAGTTTTACCTTTATAGCTACAGCTGAAATGGTTGCTCTAATCGGCGCTAAGCCTGTTTTTGTAGATATTGATTTTAAAGATTATAATCTTAGTTTAGAAAAAGTTCAAAGTGCTATCACACCTAAAACTAAAGCTGTAATTGCTGTGAGTATTTTTGGGCTTATGCCTGATATGTTTGCTCTAAAAGAACTTTGTAAAAGTCAAAACATTGCTTTGATAGAAGATAGTGCGCAAAGTTTTGGAGCCAGTCAAAAAGGCATAAAATCATGTGCTATAGCTGATATATCTTGTACAAGCTTTTTCCCGTCTAAACCTTTAGGTGCTTATGGAGATGGTGGAGCGATTTTTACTCAAGATGATGAATTAGCACAAAAAATAAAAATTTATTTAAATCATGGACAAGTACAAAGATATAAGCATAAATATATCGGTATCAATGGAAGGCTTGATACTATCCAAGCAGCTATTTTAAATGTGAAATTAAAATACTTAGATGAAGAGATTAAAAAAAGAGAAGCAATAGCAAAAGTTTATGATGAAAATTTAAAAAATTGTATTTTACCACCAAGAAAAGATGATTTTGTGAGTGCCCAGGCTCAATATAGCGTGCGTGTAAAGAATAGAGAAAATTTCATGCAAAAATTACAAGAGCAAGGTATACCTACTGCGGTGCATTATCCTTTAGGGCTTCATTTGCAAGAAGCTTTCGATTATCTTGCTTACGAAAAGGGTGATTTACCAAATACAGAACTTTTAAGTGATGAAATTTTATCCTTACCTATGAGTGCATTTTTAAAAGAAGAGCACCAAGCTAGAGTGATTGAGGCTTTTAAATGAAAATAGGGCTTATAGGCCTTGGTAAAATGGGTAAAAACCATTTAAGAGAACTTGAGCATAATTTAAAAGTAAAAGAAATTCATCTTTATGATCCTTTTTGTAAAGATAAATTTAAACATTTTTTGCATAAAAATTTTGATGATTTTTTAGCGCAAAATCTTGATGGTGTTATCATTGCTACACCTACTCATACGCATTTAGATATAGCTTTAAAGGTTTTTCCTAAAATAAAAAATGTTTTGATAGAAAAGCCTTTGGCGTTAAATATTGATGAAATTTTAATTTTAGAGCAAAAAGCTAGAGAAAATAAAGTCAGAGTAGGGGTGGGCTTTTGCGAGAGATTTAATCCTGTTATTTTAACTTTAAAAGAAAAACTTTTAGAAGATGAGATTATAAGTATTAATATACAAAGAATTTCACCTTATCCACAAAGAATAAACGATGTGGGTGTTTTAAGTGATCTTAGTGTGCATGATATTGACTTAGTTAGATTTTTAAGTCAAGAGCAAATTTTAAAAGCAAATATTTATAAAAGTTTTCATCATGATAAATTTGAAGATGAGGTAATGATAAGTTTAAAATTAAAAAATATTTTAGCAAATATTCATGATAGTTGGAATGGACAATGCATTATAAGAAAGATCACACTTTTAGGTAAAAAACATACTTATGAACTTGATCTTAAAAATTTTGAACTTTTCATCAATATGCAAAAAATTCCAAATTTATATGAAAATTCTCCTTTGTATGCTGAGCATGAGGCCTTTTTTGAGCTTTTACAAAATGGAGTTTGTGAAAATTTAGCTAGCATTGAAGATGCTTTGAGAGTACAAGAAATTTTAGAAGGTGTTTGATAGTGAAATATGTATTTTTTTTAAATATGGGCGGGGTTAATAAACTTGAAGAATGTGAAGTTTTTTTAAAAAATATGTTTAATGATCCTTATATTTTAGGGATAAAAAATGTTTTCTTAAGAAAATTTGTAGCCTTTATGATAAGAAAATCAAGACTAAAAACTATGAAGCAAAATTATGAAAAAATGGGTGGGAAATCCCCGCTTACTCAAATCACACAAAGTTTATGTGATAAATTAAATTCTAAAACTAGGGAATATAACTTTGATTTTATTAGTCTTTATGTACCACCCTTTGCAAATGAAGTTTTTTCAAAATATGATTTTCAAAAAAATGATGAAATTATTTTATTTCCTTTGTATCCTCATCATTCTAAAACCACTGTAACTAGTTCTTTAGAAGTAGTGCAAAATGAGCTAAGAAATATCCAAAATCAAGCTAATGTAAAAATCATTGATGTTTTTTATAAAGATGAGCTTTATAATGAAATGATTATAAAACATATTTTAGAAAAAAAGAAAGAGTATGATTATAAAACTTTGATTTTTTCTGCGCATTCTTTACCACTTTCAGTGATTAAAAAAGGTGATTTGTATGAAAAACATGTGCAAGAGCATGTGGGTATCTTAAAAGAAAAACTTAAAAATGAATTTGATCAAATCATTTTATCCTATCAATCAAAATTAGGCCCAGTAAAATGGCTTGAGCCTAACACAAGCGATATTTTAGAAAGTTTAGAACAAAAAGCTTTGATTTATCCTATATCTTTTTGTATAGATTGCTCTGAAACTATTTTTGAGCTTGGAGTAGAGTATAGGCACTTAGCAAAAAGTGATTATGAGCTTATTGCTTGTCCTAATGATAGTGATGAATTTATAGAGTTTGTTTTAAATAAAATAGATATTTAATGTCTACATTCGTATAAAAAGAAATCATATTGGTTGTTGTTTATAAGAGTTTTTGAAAAAGAAAAATAAGAAATTATTTTTGTAAAACCAACTTCTTTTAAATAATCTTCCATTTCTCCTTGTTTATATAAATGTATTTGAAAATCCATATATTCACTTTTTATTAATTTATCTTCATCGTATAATTCATATATGCTGGGATAAAATTGAGTTTGTGTTTTTTCATCAAAGTAACTTTTGTTTTTCAACACAAGATTTAAGCCGTTGTGAGTTGATACCGATGATGTTATTTTATAGTTATTGTCATTATAGCTTTTTGCATTTATGTTGTCTACTGCAAATACAAATACTCCATCTTTCTTTAATGCATTTTTTATGTTTTTTAAAATAATCTTACATTCTGTGATATTAGTAAATAGAGAAATTGATCCTGATGGGATAAATATATAATCATATTTTTCTTTAAAATTATATTTTAAAAGGTCAACGCAAAATGTTCGTGCAAAAGGATATTTTTGTTTTAGTTTTTTTAACATTTCTTCGGAAGAATCTATTCCTATAATATCAAAACCTTGGGTTAAAAAAGGAATCATAAATCTTCCATTTCCACATAAAGGTTCTAAAATTTTATATTCTTTTTTAGCATATGATAAATAAAAATCTAATTCATCTTGGGGTGCTTTATTATGTAAAATATCATACATTTCACTACAAAGATTACTATAATAGTTAATTTCCATTAATTAATCTCCTATTGATTTGGTTTTAAATAGCTTTCTTTTATCATAAGATTTACCGTATCTTTAAACATAGGTAAAGCACTTTGTGCAGCATAATAACTATAAGCTTTGGTAGGATTTCTTACTAAAACTCCTATAGTGTAATTGTTTTTCTCATCATTTGCAAAACCAAAAAATGAAGCATTGTAGCGATTTGAAGTATAACCTTTTCTTTCAGCAATTCTAGCTGTACCCGTTTTACCACCTATAGTAATACCTTGAGTTTGTGCTTTTTTACCTGTTCCTTTTTCTATAACATTGATTAAAATTTGTTGCATTTCTTTGGCAGCTTTACTTGAAAGTATCTTTTCTTTTTTAACTTCATCATCAAGTTTTATTAAACGTCCATCTTGATAAATTTTATTTGCAATTTGCGGAGCGATATAAATTCCGTCATTATTAAATACATTATAAGCAGCTAAAAGTTGAATAAAGGTTGTTTTTAAACCATAACCATAGCTTAAAACAGATTTTTCAACATCTCTTAATTTTTTAGGATTTGGTATTTCCCCTTTTTGTTCATAAGGAAGATCAATACCGCTTTTTTCTCCAAAACGAAAAATTCTAAGCCCTGATATAATTTCAAGGTTGCTTAGTCTTTGAGCAATTTTAATCATACCAACATTTGAAGAATACGTTATAACTTCTTCCATGCTCATTTTGTTTTTTTTGTGGTCATCACGTATAGTAAAACGACCCAATTTATATTGACCACCTTGGGTATCAACAACTTCATTAACCTTAATCTTGTCAAGCATTAAAGCAGTAGTAAATATAAAGGGTTTTATAACAGATCCCGCTTCATAGCCATATTCTATCGCACTTGCATTAAGCACAGAAAGATCTTTTCCACGATTTTGAGGATCATATCTTCTTGAGCTAGCAAGAGCTAAAATTTTCCCACTTTTACTTTCCATGATAGCGACGATAATTTCATTAGCTTTTAGATCTTCATTTCTTTTATCAATTGCTTTTTCTAGGCCCTTTTGAAGTTTTAATGAAATATTTAAGTAGAGGTTGCAACCATCTATTTTACGCTGCTCATAGGAGTGTGAATTTAAAATAATATTACCACCTATATCTCTTAGACCTTGAATTTTAGCATCTTGCAAAGGATTTAAGCATTCATCGTAGTATTTTTCTATGCCTTTTATGCCGATATTTTTAAAAATCTCGCTTTGTTTATCTATATAAGTTCTTGTATAGCCTATGACTGGAGTAAGTGAATCTTTTGACATATACACACGATCTTCTTTGTGTTCTATAATATCAAGTCCTCTTGTTTCAACTCTACCATTGCTATTTGTAAAAGATCTGAAAAAGCCTTGAGTGTAAAGTTTTTTAGATAATTCCTTAAGATAACTTGCGTCTTTTGAGTTGATATTTTGAAGTAAAATAAAACTATAACCTCTTTTTTTCTTTGCAAGCATTCTTTTTTTAATATCTTGCATTTGTTCATTATTAATGCCACTATAAATTTGAAAAAGGGTTAAAAACAATTCTTTTTTATCGGGATTTAAACTTCTTAAATCTATTTCAGCTCTATAGATTTGTCTACTTGAAGCAATGGTAAAATTATCACTTGTAATAATATTACCTCTAAGAGCAGAAAAATATTGCTCTTTTTGAGTATTTGGTATATGACGTTTTGAAGTAAGAAAAAAAGTAGAAAGTAAAAACAGAGCCATACAAAACAGAGCCATACAAAAAGCAAAAACTACCTTTGAAACTCTATTTCTAATGGTATTTGAAAGCATATATTAAATTTGAGTTCTTGAAATTTCTTTATATGCGTTTATAGCCTTATTTCTAACTTCAAGCATAAATTTCATACTTGATTCAGCTTTGCTAATCGCAATTGCTGCTTGGTGTAAGTCTTTTACTTCACCTGTTGCAATATCTACCATAGCAGCTTCAGCTGTTTCTTGGGTTTTATTAAGGTTGTTAATAGAATTTTTTAATAAGCTTGAAAATTCATCACCTATGTTATTTGTGTTGCTATTGTTGTTTTTATTGTTAACATTGTTAAATTGATTTATACTATTAATAGTGTTCATTTATTAACCTCTTAATAAATCTATCGCACTTTGTGCTATAGTTTTAGTGCTTGTAAAAGCACTTACGTTTGCTTGGTAAGCTCTTGTTGCTTCTATTAAATCGGCCATTTCAATTACTGGGTTTATATTTGGAAAAGCAACATAGCCTTGTTCGTTTGCATCTGGATGAGATGGATCAAATTTCATACGAAAATCTTTATCATCTCTTACAACTTTATCAACCACTACACTCATTATAGCAGGTTTTGCATCTTTTTGTGAAGCTGGGTCGTTTAAAGGATTTTCATATTCTAAAAAATTATTATCCTTGGCTATTTGTTTATTTAGTAATTCATTAAAATCAGTCGCTTTAAAAATCACTTCTCTTCTTCTATATGGACCGCCTTCTGCTGTTCTAGTAGTGTTTGCATTAGCTATGTTTGAGCTAATTACATTCATTCTAAAGCGCTGCGCACTAAGTCCGTATCCGCTAATATCAAAATCACTTAAATAAGCCATTATTTTTCTCCTAGCCTAATTTAGAGCTTGTATCTATGATGGTTGAAAAAATATTACTTTGTCTTCTTAAAACACCATCTAAAGCAGTAATCATCATAGTATTTTTACTCATTTCAGTAGTTTCTACATCAAGATCTACTGTATTTGCATCATTTCTTGCTAAATGTCCATCTCTTAAATAAATAGTTGATTTATTAGGATCTGGAAATTTCCAAGGTTTTTGATGATTTGCATTTGTACTTGCTAATTCAAGCTCTTTGGTATCTTTCTTTTTAAAAATTTCATTTGCTCTATTAACTAAAGCAGTTTCAAATTCTATATCTCTTGCTTTATAAAAAGGAGTATCAACATTCGCAAGGTTAGAATTAATCATTTGACTTCTTAGGTTTCTTCCTGCTAAAGCATCAACAATAAGTTCTTTTGATTTAAAAGGGCTTATCATAATTTTTCCTTTAAAATAAAGCTTTTATAGACTAAAAGCAAAAATCATTCCAAAATATTTATGCAATTTTGTTTATCTATAATTATATCTTTTTATAGTAAATTTTTGAAATTTTTAAAGCCGCTTTCAAGCGAAACTTTTTTTTCTAGTGTTTTTAAAAAATCTTTTTTTGTCATTTCTTTAGCGCCCATAAATTTTAAATGCTCATTAGGCACCTGACAATCTATTAAAAAATCATATGGCTTTAAAAGCTCACAAAGTCTTATTAGAGCTACTTTTGAGGTATCTTTTTTAAGACTTATCATGCTTTCACCAAAAAATATTTTGCCTATGATAAGTCCGTATAAACCGCCGATTAAAACATCATTTTCATAAACTTCAACACTATGAGCTAAATTTTGCTCAAAAAGCTTTGTGTAAACTTGTATAAATTCTTGACTTATCCAAGTTTTTTTTCTTTTTGCACAATGACTTATAAGCGAGTTAAAATCAAAATCAAGTCTTATTTCATAAGTTTTTAAAGCTTTTTTTATACTTTTTTGTATATGCACTTCATCAGGTAAAAGCACCATTCTAGGAGAAGGACACCACCAGGTAACAGGATTGCTAGTCCATGGAAAAAGCCCTAGACTATAAGCATGAGGTATAAAGTCTACTTCTAGTTTTTCACTAATAAAAACAGGCGTATCATCAGGGCTTTTTAAAAGCTTAGAATACAAATTCGATTTTTTCATTTTTGGAAAGTTTTAGTTTTAATTTGCCACCATTTTTTAATTTTCCAAATAAAATTTCATCACTTAATCTCTCTCCTAATTCTTCAGCAATAATGCGTTTTAATAATCTTACTCCAAATTCCTTATTATTAGTTTTTTTAGCAAGAAATTCTTTTACTTTTTTATCAGCTTCTATGGTGATGTTATTTAAATTTTTAGCCATTAAGTCTAGTTCTTTTTGAACAATTTGTTCTAAAATTTCTTGATTTAAGTCATTAAAATGAATGATTTTATCTATACGGTTGATAAATTCAGGCGCAAAAAAATCTTTTATGGCTTTATTACTTTTTTCTTTATCACTGCTTAAGAAACCAAGCTCATTATTTTCTTTGAGACCTAAATTTGAAGTCATAATGATAATGGTGTTTTTAAAATCAGCTTTTAATCCACTATTATCTGTTAAACTTGCATTATCAAAAATTTGTAAAAAGGTATTAGTTAAATCAGGATGAGCTTTTTCTATCTCATCAAATAAGACCACGCTAAAAGGATTTTTTCTAATGCTATTGCTAAGCAAGCCACCATCTTCATAGCCCACATAACCTGCTGAAGTTCCTATGAGTTTGCTCACATCATGTTTTTGTGAGTATTCACTCATGTCAAATCTTTCAAGATTAAGATTTAAAATTTGTGCTAAATTTTTGGCAAGTTCGGTTTTACCAACCCCGCTTGATCCGGTAAATAAAAACACACCTTTTGGGGTATTTTTACCTTTTAATCCTGCATAGCTTTGTTTTAAAATAGAACATAAAGCTTTAATAGCTTCATCTTGTCCAAAGATGTTTTGTTTTAAATCATGCTCTAAGTTCTTAAGAATTTTACCTTGATCACTTTCATAAATTTTATGAGAATGTGTCATTCTTGCTAAAGTATTTTCTAAGTCTTTTACTTTTACTATTTTTTTACTTTTTTTATCTTCTAAAGCAAAGCTTGCACCAAGTTCATCGATTAAATCAATCGCACTATCGGGTAAAAATTTATCATGTAAAAATTGTTTTGCTAGTTTTATACTTGTTTGTAAAATTTCATCACTGATTTTGATTTTATGAAAATTTTCGTATTTGCTTTTTAAGCCTTGTAAAATCAAAAAACATTCTTCTTCACTTGGTTCATCTATGTCAATTTTTGCAAATCTTCTACTTAGAGCTTTGTTTTTGTCAAAGGTATTTTTGTATTCTATAAAAGTAGTTGCTCCTATACATTTTATATTGCCATTGCTTAATGCAGGTTTTAATAAATTTGACATATCTGCATGACTTTCATTGCTTGCGCCAGTTCCTACTATGGTGTGAATTTCATCTATAAATAAAATAGCATTAGGGATATTTTCTAATTCTTTAATGATATCTTTTAGTCTTTTTTCAAAATCACCTCTGTATTTTGTCCCTGAAAGCAAGCTCGCCATATCAAGACTATAAATTTTTGAGTTTTTTAAGTGTTTTGGCACTTTTTCTTCAGCTATAGCTAGTGCTAGCCCATCTATAACAGCACTTTTACCAACACCTGGCTCACCCACTAAAATAGGGTTGTTTTTCTTACGACGGCTTAGAATTTGCATCATTCTTTCAAGTTCAAATTTTCTACCTATAACAGGATCTATCTTACCTTTTTTTGCAAGTTCAACTAGCTCTATGGTGTGGGTTTTTAAATTTTCAAATTCAGCATTTTGTAACAAATCTTTTATTTTTTCTTCTTCTATTAAATGTTTTTTTAAAATATTATAAGAATAAGCTTTTTCTTCTTTGCAAAGTGCGATGATAAAATCAATCACACTTGTTTGGTTTTTTGCATTTAGCTTGTGCAATATATTTTCCAAGATCACAGAAAAAATAGGTTCTATTTCTTTTTTTAAAATTTCATTATTTTTAGCTAGATAATTTTTTAATTCATTTTCAAAGCTTTGTAAATCACCATCTCCGATTTCTTCAAGTAAATTTTTAAAATCATTACTAAGCTTAACTAAAGCAAAAAGCAAATGCTCACAAGTGATAAATTCATGATGATTGATAAAGCTTAAATGTCTTGCATTTGGTATAAACGAATCGATTAATTCTTTATATTTCATTGTTCTTCTATCCTTGTTTGGAGTGGAAAATCATTGTTTTTTGCTGCTGTGTCAACTTGCTGTTTTTTACTAAGTGCAATCTCTTCTGTGTATATACCACAAACTCCACTTCCTTGATGATGAATTTCAAGCATGATCGCACTTGCTTTTTCAAAATCATGATGAAAAATATTCATTAAAATTTCAATTACAAAATCCATAGTGGTAACATCATCATTTAAAAGCAAAACCTTAAACATTTTAGGTTCTGCCAGTTTTTGTTGTTCTAAAATTTCACTTTTTAGACCCATTTAATATCCTAGTAATATCTTCTTGCATAATTTCAGTAGAAACTTTCCCAAGATAATATTTCACATAACTTTTTGAGTTTTTATTCCAAAAGTCTGTTAAATCTTGATAAACACCATCTTTTAAAACTACTTTAAAAGGAAGTTGTTCCATACTTTGATAGTTAATATCTTTTAATGCTTGTGCAACAATTCTATCATTTTCTTTAGAATTGCTTAAGAAATAATAAGCCCCATATTTAATGGCAAAATCTTTTACAGCTTGATCGCTAACATTTTCAAAATGACTTAGCCCTATGATGATAAAATTGTCAGCATTTTTTTGCCACAATCTTGTTAGATGAGTGGCTTCTTCTTGACAAGGTGTGCAAAAGGTTCCAAAAAAATCAAACATTAAAATTTTATTCTCTTCGCCTTTTACCACAAAACCATTTTGTATTCTTACTAAGGTTTTTTCACCACCATTAACACTTTTTAAAAGAATTTCATCACCCATTTTATACTCAGCAAATGCAAATTCGTTTTCGATTTTTTCTTCGCTTGAGCAAGCATTTATTAAAAATGCAAAAGCAAATGTAAAAAATAAATAAGCAAATTTTTTCATCAAAATCCTTTTTTTAATAATGATTTTTCATAGCAGCTCTTGCCTCAAGATCTGCTTGTTTTTTCTTTAAGCTTTCTCTTTTATCGTGTAAGTTTTTTCCTTTGGCTAAGGCTATTAAGACTTTTGCTTTATTTTTTTCATTAAAATAAAGTTCTAATGGCACTATAGTAAAACCTTGGGTGCTAATTTTACCAAAAAGCCTATCGATTTGCTTTTTATGCATTAAAAGTTTTCGCGCACCTTTTTCATCATGTTTGTAAAATGAATGAGTGGTGCTAAGATGAGAAATATGAGCATTAAGTAAAAAAATTTCACCTTTGATAATACGCACAAAAGAATCTTTCAAATTTGCTCTACTAGCCCTTAATGCTACCACTTCAGAACCTTTTAAAACAATACCTGCTTCAAATTTTTCCAAAATTTCATAATCAAAAAAAGCTTTTTTGTTTTTTACTATAGTTTTTTTCATCATTTGGCCTTAAAAACTCCACTTCCACTTCCACTTAAAAAATAAGCCTCATTAAGAAAAGTTTGCATTTTAGGATAAATTTTTACACAAGGAGCAAATAAGTCGTTTAAATCAGTATTTTTATACTCTAAAATTTCATTTGTTTTGAGTGTTTTAAGTGTTTTGGCTAAATTTAAATTCGCTGTTAAATCATATGAGTTTTCATCAAATGCTTTGTATACTTTTGCACTTGAGCATTCAATAGCTGGAAAAGTAAAATCAAGTTGGGTAAAATCATCTTCAAAATATTCTACAATCTCGCCACACCCACTAACATTTGCACTATCATATCCGCTTAAAAAAAAGATTAAATCAGAACCGAGTTTTTGACAGATTTGTTCAAGTTGTTGCTGGTTGAGTTTTAAATTTAAGGCTTCATTAATCATTAATAAAAATGCAACCGCATCAGTGCTGCTTCCACCAAGACCTCCACCTACGGGAATGTTTTTGATAAGTTTTAAACTTTTGTCTTTAAAAAATTCATTTAATTCATTAGAAAAACCTAAATTTTCTAATTCTTTATAAGCTTTGTGTATAATGGTATCTTGGGTAAAATTTCCAGCGATTTCAAATCCTTCTTTGGTTTTTTCATCACTAAAGCTCAATTCATCAAAAATATCTTTTATTAAAACAAAGCGTGATTGCAATAAATGATAAGATCTTGAATCAATTCCGATGATTTTTAAAAAAATATTAGCTTTTGCGTAAGCTTTCATTTTTTAAGCTTTTTACTCAGATCATCAAGTTTTATCGTTTCATCGCTAATTGCATGTAAATTTTCACTTTTTACTTGCTCGATAAGCTCTTTGCGTAGTATCATCAAAGACTTTGGAGCTTCGATGCCTATTTTAGCATAGCCTTTGCCTGTTTGAACTACTTTAATTTCTATATCATCTCCGATTTTTATGCTTTCATTTTCTTTTCTTGATAAAATTAACATTTTAATACCTTATTTAAATAATATTGCACTTGATTATCTTGGATAGAAATGATAGAAAAAAAATCTTTTTCTTCTAAAATATAGCTACCTTCTTCTTGAATTTCCAAATCGTCCAAAAATATTTTTTGTCCATTATGTAATTTTTGGGGATATTTTATCGTATTTTTTCTAAGATTTAAATAAGCTAAAGGATTTAACTCTTTTTCATTCTCATAAAAAAACTTTCCCTCGCTTAAGCGCTCTAATGAGCTTAGCGTGGCTTTAATATCAAGTTTTCTAGCAAATAATTCACAATAAGAGCGTACATAAGAACCTTCACTAACTGCTATTTCTATAGTTAAAAAGGGGTGGTTATAGTGTAAAATTTTAGTATAAAAAATTTCCATAACACAAGGTTTTAAATTGACTTCAAAACCTCTTTTTGCAAGCTCATAAGAGCGTACTCCATCTATTTTTTTTGCACAAAATGCGGGTGGGGTGTAGGTGATTTTACCTAAAAGTTCATTTTTAATTTGTTCTAAAATTTGCTCATCAAAAGCATTTATAAGATTGATCTCTTTAATATTTTGATTATCAAGACTTAGTGAATGTACGCCTAGCCAAAGTGTTGCTTTATAAACCTTTGGATTTTTATCAAAAAAGCGAAAAAGTTTTGTGTATTGATCAAAGGCTATGAGTAAAACACCTTTTGCAAAAGGATCAAGTGTTCCTGAAAAACCTGCTTTTTTATTTTTATATTTTTTCTTGAGGTTGCTTAAAAAAGCATTAGAACTTATACCGCTTGGTTTGTAAGCTACAAAAAGTTTATTCATATCACTTTTTCCACAAAACTTGACATTATCATTCTTTCTATGCCTCCAAAATTAATCGTGAGTTTTTCTTCAGCTCCTATTTTACTTACCCCAGTGACTCTGCCTATGCCAAAAATTTTATGTTTGATTAAATCGCCTTTTTTATAGCAATTTTTTTGATGATCTAGTGTTAATTCTTTTTTGATTACATTGCTCTCGCCAAAAAATCTACTTTTTTCTAATCTTGTGCGACTTCCTTTATAAAATCTAGAATTAGCATAGCTTAAATAAAGTTTTTTCTTGGCTCTAGTGATTGCTACATAAGCAAGTCTTCTTTCTTCTTCTATATTACTTGATTCACTAGTGAGTGGGAAAAATCCTTCTTCTAAGCCTATGATAAAAACATAATCAAACTCAAGTCCTTTGCTTGCATGAATACTCATAATACAAATACTTTCTTTATCAAGTCCATCTTGCTCATTAAGTAAAGAAATTTCATTTAAAATATCATCTAAGCCATTATAATTTCCATGAGTGATTTTATCTTTTAAGTTAGCATAAAGTTCATCTATATTTAAAAGTTTATCTTCACCTTCTGGGTTATCTTTATAAAATTCTTTGATTTTAAATTCTTCTTCTAAGGCTAAAATCATTGCAAGTAAACCATCTTTTTCTTTGATTTTGTGTATGCTTAGTATGAATTTTTCTAATTCTTTGTCTGTTTTTTTGCTAAAAAATCCACTTCCTTGTAAAGCACATAGACTTTCAAATAAAGACAAATGATTTTCTTTAGCATAATTTTCTAGCTTTTCTAAACTTGCATTACCAAAGTTTCTTTTAGGGCGGTTGATAATGCGTTTAAAAGAATAATCATCATTTAAATTTGAAAGCAATCTTAAATAAGAAATGATATCTTTAATCTCAGCTCTTTCATAAAAACGAATTCCACTTAGTAATTTAAAAGGAATTTTTTCTTTGCTAAAAGCTTCTTCAAGAGCACGAGATAGGGCATTTACTCTATAAAGTATGGCTATTTCACTAGGATTAATCCCTGAGTTTAAAAGTTTTGAAACTTCTCTTGCAACCTTAAAACTTTCAATTTTTTCATCATCATTTTGTAAAATTGTAATTTCTTCGCCCTCATCTTTGGTACAAATCAAAGTTTTTCCTAATCTTTTTCTATTATGCTCTATAAGCTCATTTGCAGCTTGCAAAATAGCGCTAGTTGAGCGATAATTTTGCTCTAATTTGACTAATTTTACATTGTTAAATTGTTCTTTGAAATTTAAGATATTTTCTATTTTAGCTCCACGCCAACCATAAATACTTTGATCATCATCACCCACCACGCAAATGTTTTCATGAGACGTGCAAAGTTTTTTTAGAATTTGATATTGTAAGGCATTTGTATCTTGATACTCATCTACTGTTATATAGGTATATTTTTGACTTTGCTCTTGTGCAAATTGTTCATCTTCTAAAATTTTATTAGTTAGCATGAGTAAATCATCAAAATCCATGAAATTATTTTGGATTAAAAAATGCTCATATTGTTCATATAAATGAATGATTTCTTCGTAATTTTTGTTTTTTTCGTCTTTTAAAAATTCTAATTCTTTGCGTATTTCTTGAGCGCTTTTGCTTTGATTTTTAAAATTTGAAATATAAGCACCTATGCTTGCTAAAGAGCTTTGCAAATTTTCGCTAGCTAAATCTTTTAGTATTTTCTTTTTATCATCTGTATCGATAATGACAAAATTATTTGCTCTATTAATTCTTTCGCTATAAAGTCTTAAAAATAATAAGCCAAATTTATGAAAAGTACATAAAAGAGGATTGTGTAAATTTTGATCTTGCAAAAGTGCTAAGGCTCTTGTTTTCATTACATTAGCAGCTTTATTTGTAAAGGTTAGCGTGAGGGTATTTTGCGCAGGAATACCTACATAATCAATTAAATAAGCAAGTCTAGTGGTAATGGTTTTAGTCTTTCCACTACCTGCACCTGCTAGTATTAGCATAGCTCCATCAATATGCATGATAGCTTCTTTTTGGCTATCATTTAAACCTTCAAAAAAACTCATTTTTTAAATAAATCTTTATTGTTAGGATTATTTAAAAAAGCATTCATGGATTTTTCTTTCAATTTTTGATCATTTTGCTTTTTGAAATAGTTTGAAAAATTAACAAAAATGATATTATCTTCAACTTGAATTTGAGTAATTGCTCCCAAATCTACTTTCACAAAGGTTGCAAAATCATCAGGTCCAAAACCTGCATGAAATTCTATATGCTCATTTGTTAAAACTATAGATTTAAAAGTATAACCGCCAAGTGCAAAAAGACAATAAGGATTTTTACTCACTACATCTAATTCTGGTGGCAAAGGAGGTTCTAGTGTAACAAATTTAGTATTTACAATGATATTAAACTCAATATCTTCTTGAATTAAAATTTGCAAGCATTCATAAATGCTTTTTTGCATTAAACTTATAAAATTTCTATTATTTAAAATTTTATCAATCATTGCTTAGCCTTAAAAATTCATTTACTAGTATTCTAACTTGCTCTAAGCCTATATTCCAAAATTCATCACTTTCTATATCAAAGCCAAACATAGCTACAAGTTCTTTTGGACTTTTACTTCCCCCGCTACTTAAAAATTTGATATAAATTGAGGTAAAATCAGGACATTTGCCACTTTTATATAGACCATAAAGTGCTAAAACTAAAAGTTGTGCATAAGCATAAGCATAGCAGTAAAATGGAGAGTGTATAAAATGTGGTATATAAGAATACCAAAGGCCATAGTTTTTGGTTAAAACTACGCTATTTTGAAACATTTTTCTTGATTCTTCAAGCCAAATTTCGCTTAGTTCTTGAGAGCTTAGTTCTTCTTTTTTAGCATGAAATCTGCGTTCAAAAGTAGTAAAATTAATCTGTCTATAAAGAGTAGCAAAAATATCTTCGATTTTTGCCGCATATAAAGATAAAAGCTCCTCTTTGTCTAAATTTTCTTTAATGTAATCAAAAATCAACATTTCTGCAAACACTGAAGCAGTTTCTGCTGTAGTTAGAGGTGTATCTTGATTTAAAAAATTTACTTTATAAGAAAGTTTTTGATGTATAGTGTGGCCTAGCTCATGAGCTAGGGTAAAAAGATCGCGTCTTTGGTTGGTATAGTTTAAAAGTATGAAAGGATGGCTTAGTGGTGTGCTTGAGTGAGAAAAAGCACCGCTTTGTTTAAATTCTTTAGGGTAAACATCGATCCAATTATTCTCAAAAGCTTCTTTTGCTATCATATAAAAATCTTTAGAAAATTTTTCAAAGGCTTTTAAAATAATATCCTTTCCTTGATCAAAATCAACTTGCATTTCTTTTCCAATAGGTGCATAACGATCATAATCTTTTAGCTTTTTATATCCTAGAATTTTTTTCTTTGCATTGTAAAATTTAGAAACAATATCAAAGCTATTCTCACTAGCATTAATAAGCGCATCAACACTTTTTTTAGAAATTTGATTTCTTATATGTCTTGGGGTTTCAGGGTTTTCATAAGATCTTAACTCGCAAATACTAGCAAGTTCGCTTTTAATCATATTGAAAATATATACTAAAAGCTTGTTTTGTTTTTTTAAGGTTTTACTAAAGCATTTTGAAGCTTTTTTTCTAATGCTTCTATCTTTATCATAAAGCTTGCTTAGAATTTCTTCCTCGCTTAATTTTTGCCCTTCAAAATTAAATTTTAAAGCACTAAAGGTTTCATCAAATAATCTTGCAAATGCATTTGAACCTGTACTTGATAGAGCTAAGATAACTCTTTCTTCTTTTTTAGAAAGATTGTGTTTTTTGTATTTGATAAGATTATTTAAATAAAACTCATAATCTTTGCAAAATACGATAAAAGTTTTACTTTTTTCTTCTTTTAACTCGCAAAATTCAAGTTCAAAAAATAAAAGATTTTCTTCTATTTTTTTACTTAAATTTTCATATTTTGCATAAAAAGCACCCTTGGTAGTATCTTGAGCAAAATTTAAATACACATAGGTTAGTATATGAGAAAGTTTTAAGATTAATTCTTCGTAGTTTTTTAAAGCTTGTAAAAATTGCTCATTGCTTAAACTATGAAGATTATTTTCATATTGTTTTTTAAATTCACAAGCTTCATCTTGGGTTTTTTGTAAAAAAAGATTTAATTCTTGCTCATCTTTAAATAACGTACTTAAGTTCCAATTTTGCATGATTTTAGCTTTCTAAAATGAGTTTTTTTAATACAGCCATTCTAATAGCAACACCATTTTTAACTTGAGTTAAAACCTTACATCTTTTATCAGCCATTACTTCATCGCTAATATCAATGTTTCTATGCACAGGACCAGGATGTAAGATAATGAGATTTTTATCTTTTATTAAATCTTTACTAATACAAAAATCATTTGCATAATCTTTAAGTGATGCATAGGTTGGAATATTGTGTCTTTCAGTTTGTGTTCTAAGACTCATGATGATATCAACATCATCAATAACTTCTTTTAGTTTATTTGTTTTTTTAATAGGATAATTTGGCATAAAATGAAGTGGGGCTACTAAGGTAATGTCTATACCAAAACGAGGTAATAATTCTAAATTTGAAGCAGCAACGCGTGAGTTTTTAATATCCCCTACTATTGCTATTTTTTTACCTTTCACATTATAATCAAAATGCTCCATTATGGTAAAAAGATCAAGTAAGGCTTGGGTAGGATGAGCGTGTTTACCATCACCTCCATTAACTATAGGACAATGAGTATAATTTGCTAAAGTATGAGGCACACCTGAGTTTTTGTGTCTAACTACAATAGCACTTGGCGCCATTGCATCTAAATTTGTAGCGGTATCAAAAAGTGTTTCGCCTTTGCTTGAACTACTTCTTGAAACATCTAATTTTAAAACTTTAGCACCCAGTCTTCTTGCAGCTGTTTCAAAGCTTGATTGAGTGCGTGTTGAATTTTCAAAGAAAATTGTTGTAACACTTTTTCCTTCTAAAAATGTACGCGGTTTTTCATCTAAGAATTCTTTTGCTTCTTTAAATAAAGTCAAGATTTCATCATTGCTAAAATCTTTTGTAGTAATTAAATGCCTCATAAGTCCCCCTTAAATTTTTAAATTAAGCTCATTATCTGAACAAATAGCGCTAAATAAAACGTCCGTTGAGCTATTTAAAGCTGTTTCAACGCTATCTTGAATAACCCCTATGATAAAACCAACCGCAACTACTTGCATGGCTATGTCATAATCAATATTAAACAAAGAACAAGCAAGTGGTATGAGTAAGAGTGAACCTCCAGCAACCCCACTAGCTCCACAAGCTGCAAATGCGGCTAAAACACTCAAAAGCATAGCTTGTAAAAAATTTATTTCAATGCCTACTGTGTGGGCTGCTGCAAGACTTAATATGGCTATAGTTACAGCTGCTCCTGCCATATTAATCGTAGCTCCTAGTGGAATGGAGATACTATATAGATTATTATTGATATTTAATTTAGAGCAAAGTGCCATATTTACAGGAATATTTGCCGCAGAACTTCTTGTAAAAAATGCAAAAACAGCGCTATGTTTTAAGCAAATAAAAATCAAAGGATAAGGATTTTTCTTTGTGTAAGCAAAGACAATTAAAGCATTAATTACAAAAGCTACAAAAAACATAGTCAAAACTAAAATTATTAATAATTTAACATAGCTTAAAAGCCCTGCTGCTCCTGTTTGAGCAACTGAATTTGCTACAAGTCCAAAAATTCCAAAAGGAGCAAGCTTGACTATAAATTTAACGATTTTTAACACGCCTTCGTTGATATCGGTAAAAAGTTGCTTTGCATCATTAGAACAATGTCTTAGAGCAAAACCTCCACCTATAGCCCAAGCTAATATACTTAAATAATTTCCTGAAGATAAAGCATGGATAGGATTATCTACGATTTGAAAAAGTAAAGTTTTAAATACTTCGCCTATATGTGCAGGGCTTGTAGTGGAAGCTTTTTCAACATCGCTCAATACTAATTCTATAGGAAAAACAAAACTTATACTAACTGCACTTAAAGAAGCTAAAAAAGTTCCAAAAATATACAAGAAAATAATGTGTTTTATTTTTTCACTTCCATGGTTAAATTCTTTTGTGCAAATAGTTGTTAAGATTAAGATAAAAACCAAAATTGGCGCTATGGCTTTTAAAGCTCCTGTAAATAAAGCACCAAAAATATTTGCAAAAATAGCTAAATCTTTAGAAAAAACACCTACTAAAATTCCTAAAACAATACCTATGCAAATTTGTAAAATAAGATTTCCATCTTTATAACGTTTGATTGCACAAGAGAATAAACTCATTTCTTACCTTTTTTTGTAGTGATAAATTTTTAATTTATTCTAACAAAGTAAAGCTTAAATAAGCTTTTTTATTTTTAAGCTAGCTTGTGTTAAAATAAAGCTAGATTTTTTTATGATAAGGAATATGAAATATGTATTTATTTACTTCTGAAGTTGTTAGTGCAGGACATCCTGATAAATGTGCTGATATTATAGCTGATTCTATAGTGGATGCTTTTTTAACTCATGATAAAGATTCAAGGGTTGCTAGTGAGGTTTTTGTAGCAGGAAATAAAGTAGTAATTGGTGGTGAAATTAAATCAAAACATAAACTAGAAAAACAAGATTATGAAAATATTGTAAAAAAAGCTCTAGCAGATATTGGTTATGATGGCCATCCGCATTTTAGCAAAAAACAATGTTTACATCCTGATGATTTAGATGTAATGGTATTTTTAAATGAGCAAAGTCCTGATATTAATCAAGGTGTTGATCAAGAAGATGGAGAAATTGGAGCAGGTGATCAAGGAATAATGTTTGGTTTTGCAAGCAATGAAGCAAAAGAATATATGCCAGCAGCTATTTCTTATGCTAGAATGCTTTGTGATAAAGTATATGAGTTTGCAAAAAACAATCCTGATAAACTTGGAGTGGATATTAAAACTCAAGTTACGATTGATTATGTAAATAAAGAAAATTTTGAAAATTGTAAACCTCAAAGCATCCATACTATTGTAGTTTCAGCTCCTTGTGTTGAAAGTATGAAAATAGAAGATTTAAGAGCTTTGGTAATGGAATTGATTTTAGATTCAAATTTACCAAAAGAGCTTTTTTGCCCAGAAAAAACAAGAATTTTAATCAACCCAACGGGAAAATATGTAAATCACAGCTCATTACATGATAGTGGTTTAACAGGAAGAAAACTTATAGTAGATAGCTTTGGTGGCTATGCTCCAATAGGGGGTGGTGCGCAATCTTCTAAAGATTATACTAAGGTTGATAGAAGTGGGCTTTATGCTGCAAGATGGCTTGCTAAAAATATCGTAGCAGCAGGTCTTGCTAAAAAATGCATAGTGCAGCTTTCTTATGCTATAGGCGTAGCTAAACCAACTTCTGTAAGTGTAGATTGCATGGGAACAAATGCAAGATTAAACGATGATATTTTAAGTGATTTTGTAATGAAAACTTTCCCATTAACTCCAAATTGGATTAAAAATAAATTCAATCTTGATAAACCAAGTAAAGATACTTTCATGTATGCTGATGTAGCTGCTCGTGGTCAAGTGGGGCAGGCTGATTATCCTTGGGAGAAATTAGATGCACTTGATGAATTTAAGGCATTGTAAAATGAAGCTTTTAAGCTTCATTTTGCTTTAAAAATCTCTCTTTTATCTTTAAAATCAATATTTCTTTTGGCTTAATTACTGCGTTTTCTTTTCCATTAACTGCATGATATATGCTTACATTATAATTATTTGCATAAAAACGCATTAGAAAATTTTGTAATTTATACTCACTTGAAAAATTAAACCAAGCATTGTTTGAAATAGCTATGATGATCTTTGAGTGTTTGTAAAGTTTTTCTTTAGTTGCTTCAAAGCAGATAGCATTAGTGATGAGTTGATTATTTAGAGTGTATTGATTTAACTCCTTTCCTTTTGAAAATTCATCAATATTTAAAAGATATTTTTTAAAAAAGTTTTTAAATATAGGAATTTCTTCTCCAAAAGGTACAAGATAGTGTTTGTTAAAAACTTGTATGTTGCCATTGTCAAATACATAAGTACTATTATATAGATGATTAGGTGTAGCACTAATAGCACCTGTAATGATGATGATTTGTTTTGATAAGTCTTTTAAAGTTTGCAAATAACTTGGTGCTTTATTTAAAGCAAAAGCAAAAGCAGTTTCAGGAAAAACAATCATTTCTTTACCTTCTTTTATAGCCTTGTTGATTTGATAAAATATATCTTTAGAATGAGTTTGCAAATTTTCTTGTATGAATTTTTGATCTTGAGAGATATTAGTTTGGATTAATTTATAGTTTAAATTTAGTGTTTGTGATTGTTTTTGATTATATTGAGCTCCTATTAGAATAAAGATTGAAATGATTGCTATTTTATAATATCTTGAGATATATTTTTCATAGTAAAAATAAGCAATCAAAAACATAGCTACAATGCCTTGGTAACTTGCATCAAAGATCCCATATACACTTAAAACACCCCAATTTAGCCAATCAAAGTCAAAAGGATGAATAAAACTAAGTAAAAAAATTCCACAAAGCCTTAAAAAATCATATTTAAGAAAAAAACATATTAAGAATAAAATTCCATAAATTATACCGATTAAGATAACTTCTAAAGGAATTAAATAAGCTAAATTAAAATAAATTGATGATAAACCTATCCACCAAAACCATAAAATTCCTACAAAAAATCCAGTATAAAAATATCCTACTTTACTTTTATTTCTTAGCAATAAAACCAAACCATATATACTTAAAAATGGAGAAATAAATTCAAAAAGTAAATTTTCAAAAAAAGAAAAATAAATAAAATTTGACAATAAAAGTGCAGAAAAAAAGGCTTTTATTATTTTAAAAGTGGTAGAATTAGAATTTATGAATTTTAAAAAAAGGGGAAGAAATGGCAGAAAACGGAAATATTTGGACTTCATTGTTGCCTCTCATTGTGCTTTTTGCGATTTTTTATTTTTTGGTTATTAGACCACAACAAAAACAAGCAAAAGACCACAAATTGATGGTTTCATCTTTAGAAAAAGGGGATAAAATCATCACAAATGGTGGGATAATTTGCGAGGTGGTAAAACCAGAAGAGGATTTTATCAAAGTTAAGCTTAATGATGAAAATGTAGTTGTAAAAATTTCTAGAGATTTTATAGCAAAGAAAATTGATGCGTAGTGGAAAAATTACTTATAGAAGTATTATTTTCTTTGTAGTTTTTCTTATAGGATTAATTTTTTCCATACCTTCTTTTATGCAGACCCAAAGTGGTGCTAAGATTAACCTAGGACTTGATTTGCAAGGTGGTTTGCATATGTTATTAGGTGTAGAAGTAGAAGAGGCGGTTAAGTCAAAGGTTAAATCCATAGCCTCTTCTCTTAGTTATTCTATCAATAAAGAAGACATTATTGTTGATAAAATCAAAGTAAATGATACTAGTATTGAATTTAGCTTATTAGATGAAAATGATGCAGCTAAGGTTGATTTGTTATTAAAAGACATTAAAGGCTTAGCTATCACACATGAAAATTTACACTACACGCTTTCTTTAACCCAAGAAGAAATCAAACTAACTCATGAACAAGCTATTTTACAAGCTGTAGAAACTATTAGAAATAGACTTGATCAATTTGGTCTTGCAGAGCCAAATGTAGCAAGATCGGGTGAGGATAAAATTTTAGTCGAACTTCCAGGCATTAAAACTGCTGCAGATGAAGCTAGAGCTAGAGAACTTATTGCAAAAGCTGCACATTTGCAATTAATGGAAGTAGATGATGTTAGAATGGATCAGGTAAATAATCTTACTCCAGCCCAAGCTGCTGAATATGGAGATTTGATTTTTGAAGATGCAAAAAACCCTCAAATTAAATATCTAGTAAAATCTATACCTATTCTTGATGGTTCTATGCTAACAGATGCAAAAGTAGGTTTTGCGCAAAGTAATAATCTTCCTGTGATTAATTTTACCTTAAATTCAGAAGGTGCAAAAAAATTTGGAGACTATACAGGAAATAATGTGGGAAAGCGCCTAGCTATAGTTTTGGATAATAAAGTTTATTCAGCTCCAAGAATTAATGAAAGAATAGGCGGGGGTAGCGGTCAAATTAGTGGTAGCTTTACTGTTGAAGAAGCTCATGATGTGGCTATTGCTTTAAGAAGTGGGGCGCTTTTAGCACCGGTTAAAATGCTTGAAAAAAGAAGTGTTGGACCATCTTTGGGTGCTGATAGTATTAAAATGAGTATGATAGCCCTAGCGGGTGCTTCTGTATTAGTTATTGCATTTATGGTGATGTATTATGGTATAGCAGGAATTTTTGCTAATATTGCTTTAGTGGCAAATATTTTAATGATTATTGCTGTAATGGCTATGTTTGGTGCAACCTTAACTTTACCTGGTATGGCAGGACTTGTGCTTACTGTGGGCATGGCAGTAGATTCTAATGTTATTATTAATGAAAGAATTAGGGAGTTATTGCGAGAAGGTGCTAGTATAAGGCAAAGCGTTGAAAATGGCTATAAGCATGCAATGAGTGCGATTTTAGATTCTAATATTACTTCGCTTATTACTTCAGTAGTACTTTATGCTTATGGAACAGGTGCGGTAAAAGGTTTTGCGGTGACTTTAAGCATAGGAATTTTAGTTTCGATGATTACTTCTATTGTTGGAACTCATGGTATGTTTGAAATGTTTATGAACCGTATGGAAAAAAGCAATAACACAAGATTATGGTTTGGATATAGGAGACCTTAATGCAATTTTTTAGTCAAAAACATGTTTATGATTTTATGAGAATGAGATTTGCAGCCATCTCTTTGTCTTTTATTTTATTTTTTGGTTCTATTTTTATTCTTTTTACTAAGGGTTTGAATTTTGGTATTGATTTTACCGGTGGAACTTTAGTGCAACTTCAATACGAGCAAAAAGCACCCTTGGCTGAAATTCGCAAAGCTTTAGCTATCAATGAAAATTTAAAAGGCGCTAGCGTTACTGAATTTGGCAGTGCAAATGAAGTGATTATTCGTTTTTCAGGAAGTAGTGATAGTTTGGGAAATGACATTGGAGTAAGCATTACAAATTTATTAAAAGATACAGGTAAATTTGAAGTGCGCCGTGTGGATGTAGTAGGTCCAAAAGTAGGAGATGAACTGCGTAATAAAGGTCTTATGGCGGTTGGAATTTCTTTGATTGCTATTTTGATTTATTTGGCAGTAAGATTTGAATGGCGTTTTGCTATGGCTTCTATTGTGTGTGAAATTCATGATATAGTCATTACTTTAGGTGCTATTGCGTTATTTGAAATAGATGTAAATTTAGATATTTTGGCGGCTGTTTTAACCGTGCTTGGATATTCTTTAAATGATACGATTATTATTTTTGATAGGATTAGAGAAGGTGTTAAAACAAGTAAAAATTCAAAACTTGATCTAATTATTAATGAATCAGTTTCTGCAACTTTATCAAGAACTACTTTAACAACGGGTTTAACCTTAATCACTGTTGTGGTGCTTTATTTTTTTGGTGGATCTATGATAGAAGGTTTTGCTCTAACTATGATAGTGGGTATTGTGGCAGGTACTGCAAGTTCTATATTTGTAGCAAGTCCAGCGCTTTTATGGTTTAAATTTAGTGTTACGCAGTATCGCCAAAAAGAATTAGAAAAAGTAAAGAAAAAACAAGAAAAAGAAAAATTAAGAGCGATGTATGAAAAAGGAACGGTGTAAAAATGAATTGGGGTAAGGTTATTTATATCTTTTTTGCTCTAATGAGCTTAACTACGACCGCAGGATTTTTATATGATCAAAATGAAGTTGCATTATTTATTGCAGCTTGTGTGAATTTAATTTCTACTTTATTGAAAATTGGAGTTAGAAATTTCTTAGCAGCTGAATTATTTGCAAGTTCTTTGGTGGCTGATTTGCATTTAATTCCAGCTTTTGCTTTAATACAAATTAATCCAGAAGCTAATGTTATGGTTTACACTTTAGCAATTGGTGCTTTGATAGCTAATATTTTTTCAATGATTTTAGTTGTAGTTGATTCGGTAAAAAGTCAAGAAGAAAATTAGGAGTTAAAATGGCATATGAAGCAGATAAAATAGAAAAAAAATGGCAAAAGATTTGGCAAGAAAAAGAGTATTTTGAACCAAAAGATGATTTTTCTTTACCAAAAAAATACATTTTATCTATGTTTCCATATCCAAGCGGTAGAATTCATATGGGACATGTGAGAAATTATAGCATAGGTGATGCTATGGCTAGGTATTATAGAAAAAAAGGTTTTAATGTCTTGCATCCTATAGGTTTTGACAGTTTTGGTATGCCTGCTGAAAATGCTGCGATTAAACATGGTATCCATCCTAAAAAATGGACTTATGAAAATATTGATTATATGCAAAATGAGCTTGCTTCTTTAGGTTTTTCTTTTTCTAAAAAAAGAATGTTTGCTACTTCTGATCCCTTATATACTAAATTTGAGCAAGAATTTTTCATCAAAATGCATGAAAAAGGTTTAATTTATACCAAAGAAGCCGAAGTTAATTGGTGTGAGAATGACAAAACAGTTTTAGCAAACGAACAAGTTGAAGATGGTAAATGTTGGCGTTGCGGACATGAAGTCATTAGAAAAAAAATGCCAGGATATTATGTAAAAATTACCGCTTATGCAGATGAATTATTACAAGATCTTAAAAAATTAGAAGGAAAATGGCCAAGTCAAGTTCTAACTATGCAAGAAAATTGGATAGGTAAAAGCATGGGACTTAGTTTTGATTTTAATATAGAAGAAAATGATAAAATCAGTGCAAAAAAGATCAATGTTTTTACAACAAGGGCTGAGACTATTTATGGAGTGTCTTACATTGCTTTAGCGCCTGATCATGAAATAGTAAATGAATTAATTGATAAAAAATTACTAGATCAAGATACTATCATAAAAATTCAAAATATACAAAATCAAACACCACGTCAAAGACAAGCTGCATCAAAAGAAGGATATTTTTTAAATCTTTATGTAATCCATCCGCTAAGTAAAGAAAAAATTCCTCTATGGACAGCTAATTTTGTTTTAAGTGATTATGGTAGTGGTGCTGTTATGAGTGTACCTGCTCATGATGAAAGAGATTATGAGTTTGCAAAAACTTATAATTTAGCTATAAAAAAAGTAATTTATAAAGATGAAAATGATGCGCAATGCTATACTTTAAAAGAAGGTGTTTTGATTAATAGTGGAGAATTTGATCAATTAGAATGCAATGAAGCTAGGGAAAAAATTAGTTCAAAAATTGAATCACTAGGTATTGGTAAAAGAGTTACCAATTTTAAAATTCGTGATTGGGGTGTTTCTAGACAAAGATATTGGGGTGCTCCTATACCAATGATTAAGTGTAATTCTTGCGGTATAGTTCCTCAAAAAATAGAAAATTTACCTATTACCTTACCTGAGGATGTGGTGATAAATGGAGAAGGAAATCCACTAGATAAGCACGAAACATGGAAAGAATGCGTTTGTCCAAAATGTGGCAAAAAAGCACAAAAAGAAAGTGATACTTTAGATACTTTCTTTGAAAGTTCTTGGTATTTTGCACGTTTTGCAAGTGATGATAAAACATGGCAAGAAAAAGCTGTAGATGAAAAGAGTGTAAATTATTGGATGAATGTTGATGAGTATATTGGCGGGATTGAGCATGCGATATTACATTTACTTTATGCAAGATTTTTTCAAAAAGCACTTAGGGATTTGGGTTATTTAAAAGATGATGAGCCTTTTAATAGACTTTTAACCCAAGGAATGGTGACCAAAGATGGTGCTAAGATGAGTAAATCCAAGGGCAATGTAGTTGATCCTGATTATATTATAGAAAAATATGGAGCAGATAGTGCAAGATTGTTTATATTGTTTGCTGCACCACCTGCTAAAGAACTTGAATGGAATGATAGTGCGCTAGAGGGTGCGTTTAAATTTATCAATAGGCTTTATGAAAAGGCTATGAGTTTAGAATGTGGAAAATTGCAAGAAATTAATCATCAAAGTCTAAATAAAGAAGAAAAATATGCTAGATTAAAAGTTTATGAAGCTTTGAAAAAATCTTTCGAAGTTTATGAAGAAAGTTTTGCTTTTAATACCTTAATAGCTGCATGTATGGAAGCTTTAAATGCCTTAAATGCTATAAATCATAAAGAAGTTTCAAAAGAAGCTTTTTATATTATTTTAAATATTTTAGAGCCTATCATCCCTCATGTTTGTTTTGAGCTTAGTGAACATTTGTTTAAATGTGAAAATTTTAAAGTATTAAAAATAAAAGATGAAGTTTTTGTAAAAGATAGTTTTAATATAGCTATTAGTGTTAATGGTAAAAAAAGAGCTCAGATTGAAATAAATTCAGAAGCCAAAGAAGATGAGATTTTAGCTTTAGCTAAAGAAAATGTCGCAAAATGGCTAGAGGGTAAAACCATAGTAAAAGAAATTTATGTTGATAAAAAATTGGTTAATTTGGTGGTTAAATGAAAAAATATCTAGTATTGTTTTTTGCTTTTTTTATCATATCTTGCGGGTATATCCCATCATCTCAAATGGCAAGCAGAGTTTTGGGTGAAAATGTATTTTTGAAAATCAATATTAGCAAACAAGATCCTGAAAATAGTGTTTATATAACAGATATTTTAAGAGAAGCTATGTTAAATAAACTTGGTAGAAAAATCACAGATGAGTATAATGCGGATAGTTCCATTGTTGTCACGATGAAAAGATTGGAATTTCTTCCTATGGTATACGATCAAAATGGTTATGTGATTAATTATAAAGCAGAGCTTTATTTAGAATTTATATTGCGTTATAAAAGCGGAAAAGAAGAAATTGTAAACACCAAAGGTAGTTATAATTTTGATATTAATCCAAATTCTATTATCAGTGATCAAGCTAGATTTGAAGCGATTAAAAATGCATCAAGTGAAGCTTTTGATGAGTTTATTTCTATTATAGCTATTAGGGGTTATAAATAATGGCGAGCCATATCAATGAGATTGCAAAAGAAACATTGATAAAACTAAAAGAACGTAAATTACATCCAACTCCCGAAAATTATAGCGAGGTGTTTGAAGAGTGCGCTAAAAAAGCAGGGGTTATGAGTTTTAATAAAGCAAGAATAGAAAAATACACCAATCTTTTAGATGATATTTATAAACAAGAACTGAAGAGAAAAAGCATACGAACTATTGATGAGTTTTTGATGTTTTTGGTTTCTAGACTTAATAGGCAAGTAAGCAGAAAATATGAAGATGTCTATGCTTTACTCGGCTTAATTATTCAACAACTTAGTATTAGTAAAGATAAAAAAATTAAAGAGCTTGCACAAATTACTCAACACAGATTATCTCAAGCTATGGATTTAGAAACCATATATCTTTTAAGAGTCAAATGGAAAGAGCTTGAAAAATCTTATGAAGATCACGATTTTTTAAAAAAATTAGAAGAATTTAATATTCGGGCATTTTTAGATTTTCATACTTTAATAGAAAAACTTATTGTTATGTTAAAAGAACGCTCTTATGAAAAGCAAGCTGAACTTTTACTAGCTTCTTTGGAGCCTTTATTTGGCGAGAGTAAAGAAGTGGAACAATTTAAACAAAATTTAAAAGATAATCCTAGATTGATTGCCAGAAAAGAATTTGCACATGAGTATTGTTTAATGTTGCAAAAAAAAGAAGCAATAGATAAATACTATATACAAAAAAATCTTTCTTTTTTTAATCAACATTTGGAAAACTTAAATGAAATGGTGTCAAAGCTTTATGATAATAGCCAAGAAGATGTGAAATTTATCAATGCTTTAACTAAAGATGAAAATGGTAATGTGCAGATTAATTTTGACACATTAAAAGATAAGCTTTTATACGCAAATGAGCAAATAGCTCAAATTAAAACTCAAATTCAAGCTACAAGTGATGATGAGCAAAGAGAACAGTGGAATTTAGCTCAAGAGCTTAAAAAACTTGATGAAAATTATAGACTTTATGCGGTTAATTATGCCCTATCTTTTTTTAAAATCAATAATATAGAACACATTATTAATACATATGGTCTTGATAGTTTTAAGACTATTAGTGAAAAATTTAAAAAAATACTTAAGGATTTATGTAAAAATACAGCTGAAATTTGGATTTTAGATGAAAGTTCTTATTTAGTTATACTTCCAGGTAAAAATTTAGAAAACGCTCAAATTTTTACAGAAAAAGCTTTAAAACTCATAGATGATTATAAATTTATTTATAAAGAAGAAATAGTTAAACTTGCTCTATCATCTTCTTGTATAGAAAAAAAAGAATTTCCAGAGGGTGATATTTTAAAAGAATTAATCCAAAAAAGCTTACTATGAAATTTCAGCAAATACTCTCACAAAAAACTATGTATGTGCAAAAAATTAGTAGGTTTTTTATGTTTAATATGTATGAAAAGTATAAAAAATTTATCCCAAAAACTAAAAATATCCAAATTATTGGCACTAATGGAAAAGGAAGTACAGGTAGATTTTTAGCGCTTTTGCTTTTAGAGCAAGGGTATAAAGTAGGTCATTATACGAGTCCTCATATTTTTGAATTTAATGAAAGATTTTGGCTAAATGGTAAAATTGCAAATAATGAACTTTTAGAAAAAGCACATGAAGAATTAGAAAGTATTTTTTTAGAAGATGTGAAAAAACTCAGCTATTTTGAATATGCTACTTTTTTAGCTTTTTTTGTTTTTAAAGATTGTGATTATGTGATTTTAGAAGCCGGAGTAGGTGGGGAATATGATGCTACAAGCGTTTTTGAAATAAATTTTAGTGTTTTTACTAAAATAGGTTTTGATCATCAAGACTTATTGGGTAAAAATTTAGAAGAAATAGCAAGAACAAAATTAAAAGCCATGAGTGCTAAAGTTTTAATTAGCCATAATCAAGAAGTAAAAGTATTAGAATTAGCTCAAAAAATAGCTAATCTAAAACAAGCTAGTTTAAATATTAGTATGTTAGATAAAAACAAAATTGTTTATCCTTGTGTGCAAGAATATATTCAAAAATATAATTTAGCAATTTTTTTAAAAGATAATCTTTTTTTAGCTTTGGAAGCTTTTTCTAAAATTTGTGTTAAAAATGAAAAAGAATTAATTCAAAGCATTAATAATTTACCAAAACTTGATTTAAAAGGAAGATGTGAGCAAGTAAGCCAAAATATTTTTGTTGATGTAGGACATAATGAAATGGCGGCTTTAGCTTTAGCTGAAATTTTTAAGGAAAAAAAAGTTCATTTAGTTTATAATTGCTTTTTAGATAAAGATTCTTATAAAATTTTAAGGGCTTTAAAGTCTATAATAAAAATAGTTGAAATTTATGAATATGAAAGCAAAGATAGGCCTTTGGCAGGTTCTGTTTTGCTAGAAAATTTAGAAAATTTAGATATTGTTTATCAAAAATTTGAACAAATAAAAAAAGATGAGTTGTATTTAGTTTTTGGTTCTTTTGTATTGGTAGAAAATTTTTTAAGAGGCTATAATGAAAGATAAATTTACGTTAACTATCACAGATGTAAATGGTTCTAGACATTTTTTATTAAGTCAGATTATAAAAAAAGTAATTATTTATTTTACTTCTTTTGTTTTTGTTGTTATAGTTTTGGGTGCTTTGTATATTAATTATTTAGCGGATAAACGTTCAGAACTTTTAAAAGAGCAAGAAGCATTATCTTCAAAAAACACTAAATTATTTTCTCAAAATGAAAGTATGCAAAAAAGTTTAGAAGAAAAAACAGCCTTATATGATGAACTCCAAACTCAACTTGCAGATATTGAAGAAAATTTAGGTTTAAAGCAAGATGAGAGCTTAGATATACCAGAAAGATTAGAAAAAGTTAAGCTTACTAATGATCAAGCTTATTTATTTTTAACACAAATTCCAAATGGTCATGTGATAGAAGATAATGGGGTTACAGGTAATTTTGGATGGCGTCATCATCCTATACTGAATAAAAAAGAATTTCATCCAGGTATTGATTTAAGAGCAGCTTTAAATACTCCTATTTATGCACCGGCAAATGGAGTGGTTGAATATGCCGCATATAGTAATAATGGCTATGGTTATTCAGTTATTTTAATTCATAATTTTGGTTTTAAAACAGTATATGCACATATGATGCGTAAAGATGTTGTCAAAGCAGGGCAATTTGTAAAAAAAGGTGATTTATTGGGTTATACAGGAAATACAGGACTTTCTACAGGCCCACATTTACATTATGAGGTTAGATTTATTAATAAACTTTTAGATCCTAAAATTTTTATAGATTTAAACCGAAAAAATTATGAACAAATTTTTGAAAAAGAAAGGAGAGTTCCATGGCAATCTTTAATAAAGGCTCTATTGCTACAGTATCCGAAACTACAGTCATTTCAAACGGAGCAAAAATAGAAGGAAAATTTTATTTTGACTCTATGCTTCATTTAGATGGAGAAATTACAGGAGTGATTAATTCTTCTAATGTGATAGTAATAGGCAAAAGTGGTATTTTAAAAGGACAAGTTAAAGCAAGCAAGATAGTGATTAATGGGGTTTTTGAAGGTGAGATGCAAGTTGATTCTTTAGAAATTTTATCCGGTGGTGTACTTAATGGTAATATTATAGTTAAACAATTAAGCATTGAAAATGGTGGAAAATTTAACGGAAGTAGTAAAATCATTGAAAAAGATGAAGAACTTGCAACTATCGATGTGAGTATAGAAAATTCAGAAAATGCAAGCTAAATTATATGAATATTTATTAAGCAATAAAACTGAGTTAATAGTTTGTGAGAATGATAAAGAAGCAGATGAATTAGCTCAGGTTTGCTTATTTTTAAATTTCAAAACCTTTGTTTTACCTGATTTTAGAGCAGAATTTGGTAGCGATTTACGTTCTTTTTCTAAAGAACTTTTTGAAATTTGTAAAGTATTAAATGCTTATCATAAAGAAGATGAAAATAAAATTTTAATATCCCCTATAAAAACAATCTTACAAAAACTCCCTGGAAAAAAGCATCTAAAAAACATTACTCTTGAAAGAAATTCACTTCTTACTTTAGAGAAATTTAAAGAAGAAATTTTACATAGCGGGTATGAGTTTGTAGATATAGTTCAAGATAAGGGCGAAGTTTCAATACGTGGGGATATTATAGATATTTTTGCGATCAATGAAGAGCAACCTTTTAGAATTTTGCTTTTTTCAGATGAGATAGAAAGTATAAGATATTTTGATATTCATACGCAAAAATCAATTCCAAATGAACTTTCAAAGATTGAGATTTGTCCATTTTTGAGCGCTTTTAATCAAGATCAATATGAAAATTTACAAGAAAAGATTCAAAATTTTCAAAGTCAAAGCATTATTAATGATGTTAATTCTTTAGGTTTTTGGTGTATTGATGATTTTTGTGATTATTTGGATTTAAATTTTGTGAGTATAAAAAAATTTGATGTAAATGATTTTGAAGAAGATATTAGCAAAATCAATCAAAATATTTTACCTGAACCAAAATTTTATAAAGATTTAGTAAGCTCTTACAATCACGATTTTTTCACTTTTCACAAAGATAAGAAAATTACTATTTTAGCTAAAAATGAAGCTTTGTTTAAAGCTTTAAATATACAAGAATTTCCAAATATTAAATTAAAAATATCCCAAGAAAGAATTAATTTAAGCACTCAAGATGAGCTTATCATCTCTTTAAATAAAAAAGAAAAAAATAAAAGAGTTAGAAAAGCAAGTTTGGTAATAGATGAGCTTAGGGTTGGGGATTTTGTTGTGCATGAAGATTATGGTGTAGCTAAATTTTTAGGTCTTGAGATAATTACGATAGCAGGAGCAAAAAAAGAATTTGTCGCTCTTGGGTATTTAAATAATGACAAGCTTTTATTACCTGTTGAAAATTTATATATGATTGATAAATATATCGGCGCAAGTGGTGGTGTGCCTTTACTTGATAAGCTTGGAAAAGGAAGTTTTCTAAAAATCAAAGAAAGATTAAAAGAAAAATTATTTGCCATTGCTTCAAATATAGTTTCTTTAGCAGCAGCTAGAGCTTTGATAAAAGCAAAAGAATTAAAAATTTCTCAAGAATTACAAGATGAATTTATCAATAAAGCAGGGTTTTTTTATACTAAAGATCAAAGTCAAGTTTGCCAAGAAATCACTCAGGATTTAAAAAGTATGCAGGTAATGGATAGGCTTTTAAGTGGTGATGTGGGTTTTGGTAAAACAGAAGTTGCTATGAACGCTATATTTACTTGTGTGAAAAGTGGTTATACGGCTTTGTTTTTTGTACCAACTACTTTGCTTTCAGCCCAGCATTTTAAAACCTTAAAACGAAGATTTGATTCTTTTAATATAGAGGTTTTTAAGCTAGATCGTTTTACTAGTACTAAAGAAAAAAAACAAGTTTTGGCATTTTTAAAAGAAAATAAGCCTTGTGTAGTGGTTGGAACGCATTCTCTTTTAGGGGTTGAGTGTGAAAATTTGGGTTTAGTTGTGATAGATGAGGAGCATAAATTTGGTGTAAAACAAAAAGAAAAACTCAAGGAGCTAAGTAAAAACTCCCATATTTTATCTATGTCAGCAACGCCTATACCAAGAAGTTTAAATCAAGCTCTTAGTTCTTTAAAATCATATAGTGTTTTGCAAACTCCACCTGAGGATCGTTTGGATGTGCGTACCTTTGTTAGAGAAAGTAATGATGCTTTGATTAAAGAAGCTATTTCAAGAGAATTAAGAAGAGCAGGGCAGATTTTTTATATTCACAATCACATAGCAAGTATTGATGGGTGTAAAAAATATCTTTTAGATTTATTTCCGAATTTAAAAATTTTAATCTTGCATTCTAAAATTGATGCAAAAACTACCGAAGAAGAAATGATTAAATTCGAAAATAAAGAATATGATTTGTTGCTTTGTACTTCTATAGTTGAAAGTGGTATTGATTTGGCAAATGCAAATACTATTATAGTAGAAAATTCAGATCGCTTTGGTATGGCTGATTTGCACCAACTTAGAGGAAGAGTAGGGCGTAGCGCTAAGCAAGGATATTGTTATTTTTTGATTGAAGATAAGGAAAAAATCACAAAAGATTCTTTAAAAAGACTTACGAGCTTAGAGAGTAATTCTTATTTAGGCTCAGGAAGCGTGCTTGCTTATCATGATTTAGAAATTCGTGGGGGTGGAAATTTATTAGGCGTGGATCAAAGTGGGCATATAGAGCAAATTGGTTATAGTTTGTATCTTAAAATGTTAGAAGATGAGATTAATAAGCTAAGTAAAAAAGAAGAAATTAAAGAGAAAAAAATAGATCTAAAGCTTAATATCAATGCTTTTTTAAATAGTGAGTATATTAGCGAAGATCGTTTGAGATTAGAACTTTATAGAAGACTTAGTAAATGCATGAGTGTTAATGAAGTTTATGAGATAGAAAGTGAGATGAATGATCGTTTTGGAAGACCTGATATCTTCACAAAGCAGTTTTTGGATTTAATCATCATAAAAATTTTAGCTAGCAAACATTATAAATTAGTGAGCAATTATGAACAAAATATTTGTTTTGTAAAAGATGATGAGAGCAAGGAAGTCATTAAGGCAAAAAGTAAAGACGATGATGATGTAATTGAGGCTATTTTGATGCATTTAAGAAAGAGTGAAAAAGCATGAGTGGATATGAAATTTTTAAAGCTTTAGTTAATGCAAATATTGTTTATAAAGATTTTGAATGGCTAGAAAATAATACTTTAAGTGAGTTTGAAATTTTAATTTCTGTAGTTTTAACTCAAAATACAAATTGGAAAAATGTATTGAAAGCTTTGATAAATTTAAAACAAGCAAATATTACCAAGATAGAAGATTTATCAAATTTAAACACTCAAGATTTAGCGCTTTTAATAAAGCCAAGTGGATTTTATAATACCAAAGCAAAATATATTAAAAATTTTACTCAAAAATATTTTCAAGATTTTAATTCTTTTGAACTTTTTAAAGAAGAAGTAGATAGAGAATGGCTTTTAGGTATTAAAGGCTTGGGTCAAGAAAGTGCAGATGGAATTTTAAATTATATATGTAAAAAAGAAGTTTTGGTAGTTGATACTTATAGTGCAAAAATAGCTAATTATTTAGGCTATGAGTGTCAAAGTTATGATGAATTGGCAGATTTTTTTAAAAAAGACATAGCTAAGAATCAGCAGGAATTGTGTGTTTTACTAAAAAAAGAATGTAAATTATACGAGCTTTATCAAATTTTTCATGCCTTAATTGTTTCTTTTTGTAAAATATATTTTCAAGGTAAAAAACTTTCAGAGGATGGTGTACTTATTCTAGATCCTTTAAAATTTTAAATTTATTTTTTATTTAAAAAGTTATTTTTTTTACGATTAAAGTGCTATAATGTATTTAACTTCATAAAAAGGAGAAGTAATGAATACAAGTATAGTTGGAAAGCAATTTGAACTAACAGAGTCTATAAAAGAGTATGTGGAAAAAAGCTTTGATACTTTAAGTAAATATGGCTTAGATGTGATTTCTGTACGTTGCGTTATAAGTGCTGATGAAAGGCATGGAAAGAAAGGGTTTTGGGCTGAATTTAGCATTAATCTGGCTGGCATTAATACAGTGGTGGTTAAACAAAAAGATAAAGATTTATATGCTGCTATAGATTTAGCTATCGATAGAATTTCTAAGGTTTTAAGAAGATTACATGATAAAAATATCACCCATAAGCATCAAGATGAGATAAAAGAAAATTTAGTATTACCAAGCGTGATCGAGGAAGATGAGATAGTTCCAACAGAACTTGAGTTATATAAACCTTTAGAAATTGAAGAAGCATTGGAAAAATTAAAAGCAAGTAAAGATATATTTTTAGTTTTTAATGATATAGATGCAAAAATGAGGGTGCTATATAAGAAAAAAGATGGTAAATTTGGTTTATTTTAAAAAATCTAGCCTTTTTTAAGGCTAGATGTATTAGAAGAGTTTGTTAAAGATTTTATCTATTGCTTGATCTACTTTTTTACCTGTATTTTTAGCGCCATCACTAGCATTACCACCTATTGTATTAACAATAGAATTTACTACACTTTTTGTATCAAGACTTACTTTAGGATCTTGTGTTGTTCCTTTTATAATTCCTTTGAAATTTGCTCTATCAATGACGATATTAAAAGGAATGTTTAATTTAGTGCTTTTTGTATCAACTTTACCTTTGCTAATATTTATATTGCTTCTATCAGCTATTAGGTTTAAATTTAAATCTATGAGATTTTTATCGATATTTATTTTGGCTTCACCATTGCGATATACATCTTGAGTAATATCCTTTTGTAAAAGTAGCATTAAGGCACTTGTGATGAGGTTTTTCTTAAGTTGTCCATCGGCTAAGTTTATTAACACTACACCGCTTTCTTTTAAAAGATTATAATCAATGCTTAAATTTGATTTTGCTTGGTAATAATCAGGTAAATCTAAACTTTGAGCTAAATTTGAAAGATCGGTATTTTGCATTTTAGCGTTAAAAATATTATTTTTTAAAGTGGCATCTAATGAACCATTGAATATATTTTTACTATTAATGCTTGCATCTATTAAAGCGTTTTTAAAATCAAATTTTCCTTCAAAATCAGCTTTGCCTTTTAAGTTTCTATCAACTAAAAATCCTAGCTTAGAAAAATCTTGCAATGATATATTATAAGTGCTTGCTAGAGCCATTTGATTAAGATCAAATTTGCCTTTTAATGAATTAATATTCGCAAATGAGCTTAGAGCTTTAGCATTAAAATCAATGATTGATTTAGAAATTTTTCCATCAAGATTGATTTTTGCTGAAGTATTCTTTGGAAATTTTTTCTCTAAAAGCTTAGATAATTCTACCTCATTAAAAGAAGAATTAATAATTGCTTTAAAATCACCATTAATATTGTTAAAATCAAGTGATTTTAAGTCAATATCTGCATTTACATCTCCATAAGCTAAAACTTTTTGTCCTATCAAAGGAAAAAGTTGTTCTAATTTTATATTATCAACCTTTGCTTGTAAACTTTTTCCATTAGATTTTGCATTGATAAGCCCTTGCATGATTTTAATATTTGCATCAAGATTTTGAATTTGATTTGCCTTGAGATCAACTTTGGCATCTAAATTTAAAGGCCCATTGAGATCTTGTTTGATTAAAGGTTTTAATTTGTTAAGATTGTCTACAAAAGCACTAATTTGTGCATTTAAATCTTTGTTTGTAAGATTATATGAGCCTTTTAGTTGAGGTATTTTTGCTATGTTTGAATCAAGCAAAGCTTCATAATCAATTAAAGAATTTTTCGCATTTGCTTTAGCTTGTAAGTTAAAAGTTGTTTTTGGAAAATCAAGATTACTTAGTTTTTTAAATTCTATAACATTTATATTTGCATTATTTAACCTAGTATTTAGATTGAAATTTTTAAAATCAAGCCCTTGTGCTTTTAAATCTAAAACTAATTTAGAATTAATAAAAGCAGGCATAGAGATAGTCTTTAAAAGCTCTGCTACTTCTATATTAGTTGTATTGATATTAAGATTATTATTTTCTAAAACAGCTTTTAAGCTACCACCAAATCCAAGTAAGTTAGCATCTAATTTTTGCAATTGATTATTTGCAAAAAGTAAATTACCTTGAATTTGACTTTTACCTTGGAGTTTCATTTTGGCTAGAGATGAAAATTGATTAAAATCATCTATTTTGATATCAAAATCGCTAGTTAAGCTTTGTTTTGTTATATCATAAATACTTTTTTGTGTATAAAGTTTGAAGAAGTTGCTTAAAATTTCACTTTTAGAAATAACTTCATTGTTTTGGATTAAAGATCTTATCTCACCTTTTATATAACTTTGTTTTGGCAAGCTTAGATTAAAATCTTTTTCGATTAGTGTATTGTTGATAGAACTTGTGTAAAAATTAATCAAAGCATTACCATTTGGTTTTAAATCTTTAGCTTGTATATCGCTTATAATACTAATTTTTCCTTGAGCGTATCTTGGTAGATTAGCAAAATCTAAAATTTGAGCTAAATCTATATTTTTTCCAATAAATTCAAGATTTATAGGGGAAAAATCAACGATTTTTGCATCTAAACTAAGATTAGAATCAAACAAAAATCCATTTCCTTTTACTGAAAAATCACTACTTTTACCTACAACATTACCCTTGAATGTAAAATCTTTATCGCTTTTTAAGCCAAGATTTTGAATATAATTTTGTTTGAGTCCTAAAAGATAGTTTAAATCAAACCCTAGTCTTAAAGGTGATATACCACCTTCTATATTAGCAAAAAATTTATCATCAATATTTGCTTTAATGTCAAGTTGTGAAAAACTAATTTTAAAATTTTCAAATTTAACATTCATACCGCTTTTTTGAGCAATAATCGTTTCGATTCTTGGTTTTAAAAAAGCATTACCCATACTTGTAAATAATAATGTATATATGGTTAGCAATACTACACATACTATACCTAAAAGAATGTAAAGAATTTTTTTCATAAGAAACCTTTATAATGATATATCATATAAATTTAGTGTAATAGACTAAACTTATATGATATATTTTACTTAATTTATTGACAATTAACTTTCTTTAATGTATAATTCTATCACTCAAAAACAAAGAGTGCTAAAAATAGCACATTTTAGAAAGGATAAAAAATGAATTTTCAACCTCTAGGAAAGCGTATTTTGGTAAAACGCTTAGAAGAAATGAAAACTACTGCTTCTGGGATTATTATACCAGATAATGCTAAAGAAAAACCATTAAATGGTGAAGTTGTTGCAGTAAGCAAAGAAATAGAAGATGTTAAAGTAAATGATAAAGTAATGTTTGCAAAATACGGTGGAACTGAAATAAAACTTGACAATGAAGAGTATTTAGTTCTTAATGTTGAAGATGTTTTAGGGATTATTAAATAAAAAAGGATAAAAAATGGCAAAAGAAATATTTTTTTCAGATGAAGCAAGAAATAAACTTTATGAAGGCGTTAAAAAACTTAATGATGCAGTAAAAGTTACTATGGGGCCACGTGGTCGTAATGTATTAATCCAAAAAAGTTTTGGTGCTCCTACTATCACAAAAGATGGTGTGAGTGTAGCTAAAGAAGTAGAATTAAAAGATTCTTTAGAAAATATGGGTGCTTCTTTAGTTAGAGAAGTAGCTAGTAAAACAGCTGATCAAGCAGGTGATGGAACAACAACAGCAACAGTTTTAGCGCATGCGATTTTCAAAGAAGGTTTAAGAAATATCACAGCAGGAGCAAATCCTATCGAAGTAAAACGCGGTATGGATAAAGCTTGCGAAGCTATAGTAGCTGAACTTAAAAAACTTTCTCGTGAAGTTAAAGATAAAAAAGAAATTGCTCAAGTTGCAACAATTTCTGCAAATTCAGATGAGAAAATCGGAAATTTAATTGCCGATGCTATGGAAAAAGTTGGAAAAGATGGTGTTATCACTGTTGAAGAAGCAAAATCAATTAATGATGAATTAAATGTAGTTGAAGGTATGCAATTTGATAGAGGTTATTTAAGTCCATATTTCATTACAAATACTGAAAAAATGACAGCTGAATTGCAAAATCCATTTATTTTGTTATTTGATAAAAAAATTGCTAACTTAAAAGATCTATTGCCAATTTTAGAACAAATTCAAAAAACAGGAAAACCACTTTTGATTATAGCTGAAGACATTGAAGGTGAAGCTTTAGCAACTTTAGTTGTAAATAAATTAAGAGGTGTTTTAAATATTTCAGCAGTTAAAGCTCCTGGATTTGGTGATAGAAGAAAAGCTATGCTTGAAGATATTGCTATTTTAACAGGCGGTGAAGTGATTTCTGAAGAGCTTGGAAGAACTTTAGAAAGCGCTAGTATCCAAGATTTAGGTCAAGCTTCAAGCGTGATTATTGACAAAGACAATACAACTATTGTAAATGGCGCAGGTGAAAAAGCAAATATTGATGCAAGAATTAACCAAATAAAAGCTCAAATTGCTGAAACAAGTTCAGATTATGATAGAGAAAAACTACAAGAAAGATTAGCTAAATTAAGCGGTGGTGTAGCGGTAATTAAAGTTGGTGCAGCTACTGAAACTGAAATGAAAGAGAAAAAAGATAGAGTTGATGATGCATTAAGCGCTACAAAGGCTGCTGTTGAAGAAGGTATAGTAATAGGTGGCGGTGCTGCATTAATTAAAGCAAAATCAAAAATTAGCTTGAATTTACAAGGAGATGAAGCTATTGGTGCAGCTATTGTAGAAAGAGCTCTAAGAGCACCTTTAAGACAAATTGCCGAAAATGCTGGATTTGATGCTGGTGTGGTTGTAAATACAGTAGAAAATAGTAAAGAAGAAAACACTGGTTTTGATGCTGCAAAAGGTGAATATGTAAATATGCTTGAAAGCGGTATTATCGATCCTGTTAAAGTAGAAAGAGTGGCTTTACTTAATGCAGTTTCAGTGGCTAGCATGCTTTTAACAACTGAAGCTACAATTAGTGAAATCAAAGAAGATAAACCTGCTATGCCTGATATGAGTGGCATGGGCGGTATGGGAGGCATGGGTGGTATGATGTAATACCATCTTTTTTTACTTCTTTTTAGAGTTGCTTTTTATATAAAGCAACTCACTTTTAATTTTTTTATTTTTTCTATGCTGATTTTTATTTTTGCTATAATAGATGTAAAATTGCAAGGATTTTACATGAAAAATTTACAAGAAGAACAATTTTCCAACTCAAAATACATTAAACCTAAAAGATACACTTATATAGGTAAAGATAACAAAAAATACACTTGGGATTTTATAGAAGCAATGGATAGTGTTTCTGTTTTTTTATATCATACTCAAAAAGATTCTTTTGTTTTTGTAAAACAATTTCGAATTCCTTTGTGGGATTATCAAAAACGTAATTGTTTGCAAATTGCTGAGATGGGTTTTAGTATAGAACTTTGCTCAGGACTTGTCGATAAAAATTTAAGTTTTGAGGAAATAGCTCAAGAAGAATGTATTGAAGAATTAGGTTATGCGCCTAAACATGTAGAAAAAATAGGGGAATTTTATACAGGTTTTGGTTCAGGTGTAAGCAGACAGTTTTTATTCTATGCTGAAATTAATGAAGATGATAAAATTGGCCATGGTGGTGGAATTGATGGAGAAGATATTCAAGCAGTGTGGATAAAAAGAAAAGACTTTGAGCAATTTTCAAAAGAAAATCCTATTAAGACTCCTTTGCTTGAATATGCTTATTTATGGTTTAAAGGTAAGAAATAAATCTTACCTTCTATTTTTCATCTTTATTTTCAATGTTTGGATCTTTTTCATTAAGCATTTCTTGGAAAATTACAAATAGTTCTTCTGAAGCTTTTTCTGCGTTAGAGCATTTATCTAGAATTTGATTTTGAACTAGATTGTTATTGGTATCTTCACCATGAGCTAAGGCTATAGCATGGTTTATATTTTCGTGAACCTTTTGATGTGGTAAGTTAAGTTTGCCAAAAGCTCTTCCGCTAGAAAATCTTTCTTTACCAACTCCTGCAATCCATTTTGCAAGTCTACAACTTAAATGATCAGATAAAGTTTTACCAGAAGCATGAATAATTTCATTGTAGCCGTTGAGTTTAAAAGCAACGTGATCTAGTTTAGCTAAAGAAACAAAAATTTCAGAAGCAATGCGTTTAGCATGTGAGCTAGTTGAATTTGCATTTGAAATAAGCTGAGTAAATTTGCTAGAAAATTGCACTATATGCTCATTTGATTCCAATGAAACCTTTTCTACTTGTTCGCTTTGTCCATACATTTCATCCGCATTTTGTTTGAGTAGATTAATGTTTAATTCTACTTCTGATGTTGCTTTTTGTGTTTTTTCGGCAAGTTTTCTTACTTCATCTGCAACTACAGCAAAACCTCTTCCATGTTCACCTGCACGTGCAGCTTCAATAGCAGCATTTAGTGCTAATAGATTAGTTTGATCAGATACGTCTTTGATTAAGTTAATAACATTAGTGATCTCATCTACGCTACGATGTAAATTTCCTGCTGTATCTCTTGAGCGATTAGCCGATTCAATAATGCTCTGAAGTGAAGATATGATAGAGTGTGTGATAGAGTTTAGTTCTTGCATATCCGCCAAAGAAGAATCAGAGTATTGTGAAATCATCTCAGCTTTATTAACATTTTCCTGCATATCACCTTGGACATTTGATATACCTTTTAAAACACCATTTAAGAGCATTTCTAAAAGATGAGTTTCTAATTCAGTTTTGCCACAATTATCTTGTAATTTTTTTTCATAGTTTTCAATCAATTCTTGCTTTTCTAAAAGAAGTTTTTGATTTTCTTCTTCTAGTTCTTTGATTTTATTTTGTAGTTCTTCGCAATTTTTGCTTTGATTATTTTTACCAAACATATTTAATCCTTAGAAATAACCTAAAATATAATTAGAGAAAAATTATTTTTTGTAGTTTGATAGATAAATATTTAATTCATCTTTTAATCTTAATTTTTCCTTTTTTAAGTTTGCAATTTCTAAACTATCTAGATGAATTCTACCTTCTTCTGCATCTTTGATTTTATGATCAAGCGCATTATGCTCTTCAAATAGTTTGTCAAAGTGCATATCTTTACCTTTTAATTCGGTAATTAAATCTCTAAATTCATGTAGCATTTAAGCCTCCTTTTTAATTGATGTTTGATTATAACTTAAAATAAGTTAAATATATTTTAACTCATCTGGTTTTTGTTTGTTTTTAATAATTTTTTTAGCTATTTTTATACTGTCAGCTGTCCCTACTAATAACAGTTTAGCACCTGTACTTATTAAAGTATCACCTCTTGGCATAGGAGTAAATTTTTTATTTTCTAAAATTCCCACTATGCTTACATTTGCCATATCTCTTAAGTGAATTTCTTTTAATCTTTTAAATCTGACCCAAGATTCATCAGGAATTTTAACTTCTTCTAAATCAATAGGACTATTTTTTTTATAAAGATAGTTTTCTAATAAATTTTCCATATCCGGTCTTGCTGACATAGCGCTAAGTCTTTGTGCAACTAGTTTTGTTGCAGAAACTATTGAGTTTGCTCCAAGTTTTTTGAGTTTTTCTGTTTCATCTTCACTGTTTGAACTAGCTAATATAAAATAAGGATTAATTCTTTGTAATTCTTTTTCAAATAATCTTACTGAAGCAATGATGGCAATATTATCTGCTATGTTATTGCTAAGGGTTATTATACCTTTTGCACTAGAAAGATTAGTTTTTAAAAAAGCTGTGTTTGTATGAGGTGCGCTTTCTATATAGTAAGGATAATTATATTTTTCAGCTATTTCGCTAAAATTTTCAATTTCGTCAACAACGACAAAAGGAATATGATTTTCTCTAAATTGCTGTGCCAATTCTATAGTAAAATCATTATGATAGCATATTACAAAATGATTTTTTAATCTTGCAACTTTATGAAGCATTCTTCTTTCCTTGATGATTTTAGACAAAACACCTTTTTTTACTATTTCTATAACTAGACCCATGCAAAATGTAAAAATTGTAAAGGTTAATAACACATACACAACTGTAAAAATTCTACCAGCTGTTGGTATGGGATTTACTTCAGTGTAGCCTAAAGTAGTAAATGTCATTCCAGCTTGATAAATAGCATCATTAAGGTTGTAATTACTTGTGAGCATATAGCCAAAAGCCCCAATTAACGTCATAACAACAACAGCAATAAGTGGAATTCTTAAAAATTTAAGTTGCTCGTAAAGCTCATCATTAAGACTAATTGAGGGTTTTGGGGAAGGAGACCAATTGAGGAATTTTTGTAGCTTCTTCAAAAAAGACATAACAATTCCTCGTTTATATTAAGGATTATTTACTGCTTTGTTTTTTAAGCGTTCTTAAAGTTGAAGCAGCAACTCTAACTTTTCTAGTAGTTCCATCTTCTAAAGTAATACGAACTGTTCTTAAATTTGGCAAAAAGCGTCTTTTAGTTTTATTGTTAGCATGACTAACATTATTACCTACCATAGGTCCTTTTCCTGTAATTTGGCAAATTCTTGACATAAATTTTTCCTTATGAAATAAAAATATTTTTTAACATTATATCTAAAGCAAGCTTAAAAAAATCAAATATTATCAAAAATACATAAAGAAAATTTGATAATAAGTATGATAAAATTATTTTTTACTTTTATCGGAGATATAAAATGTATGTAGCACCAAGTTTATTGTCTGCAAATTTTTTAAATTTAGAAAATGAGATTAAAGAAGTATCACAAGCAGGGGCTGATTTATTGCATATTGATGTGATGGATGGACATTTTGTGCCAAATCTTACTTTTGGTCCTTGTGTGATTGAAAATATTTCAAAAATTACTTCAGTGCCTCTAGATGTGCATTTAATGGTGCATAATGTTAGTAGCTTTGTAGATTTATTTATCCCAATAAAGCCAAAATTTATTAGCTTTCATTTGGAAGCTGAAAATCATCCTATTAGGGTATGTGAGTATATAAGAAAAAACGGCATTCATCCTGCTATTGTTTTAAATCCACATACTCCGGTTTCAAGTATAGAGTATATTTTAGAATTTGTAGATATGGTGCTTTTAATGAGTGTTAATCCAGGCTTTGGTGGGCAAAGTTTTTTACCTTTGGTGTATGATAAAATTCGACAGTTAAGGGAAATGATAGATAAAAAAAATCTTAAAGTTTTTATAGAAGTTGATGGCGGGGTAAATGGCTTAAATGCACCTGATTTAGATGAAGCAGGAGCTGATATTTTAGTCGCAGGTAGTTATATCTTTTCCTCGCAAGATAAAAAAACAGCAATCAATTCTTTAAAGCTTGAATTTTGAGCCAACAACAAATCGATGATTTAATCATCAAATTAAGTAAAGAAAACAAACCTTTTCCTTGGGTTTTAAAAGAACTTGCAAAAATAGAAGAATTAAATCATTATGAGTTTGATTTATATATTTTTGAACTTTTAGGGCTAGGGGTAGAGCTTAATGCGCAAAATTGTTTGTGTTTAAAAAGTAAAAATACAAAAATAAAAGATGAGATTTTTTGTGTAGTAGATATTGAAAGCACCGGTGGGATAAAAAGTGGTCAAATTTTAGAAATAGGTGCAGTGAAAATTCAAAACTATAAAGAAATTGATAGATTTGAGAGTTTTATAAAAGTAGAAAGCATACCTGAAAATATTACAGAATTAACAGGGATTAGTTTGGATATGGTAGAAAATGCTCCTTCTTTAAAAACTGTGCTAAATAATTTTAAATTGTTTTTAAAGGATAGTATTTTTGTAGCACACAATGTGCGTTTTGATTATCATTTTATATCTAAAGCTATGTATGAAAATGATTTTGGAGTGCTTTTAAATAGAAGGTTATGCACAATTGATTTGGCTAAAAAATGCATTGAAAGTCCTAAATATGGCCTTGATGCACTAAAAGAGTTTTTGTGTATTGAAAGTAAGCATCATAGGGCTTTAAGTGATGCTTTGGCTGCAAGTGAAATTTTAAAATACTGTCTTAAAAAAATTCCTTTTTACATTAAAACTACTGAAGAATTGTTACATTTTAGCAAGCAAGCTAAAAATCAATCTAAAAAATAAACTTTGTTTTAGATTTATCGCTATACTGCATTTGTATAAATGACGGGAGCTTGTGATACAGGCTGAGAGTAAGCTAAAAGCTTAGACCGCACCAGAACTAGATAATACTAGCGTTGGGATAATTTATCAACTACTCACATACCCTTCATTTATCCAAATTTTATTTTAAGGATAAATTTAAATGAAAACTCAAATGTCTTATGCAAAAGAAGGAACTTTCACAAAACAAATGCAAATTGTTGCACAAAAAGAGCAAGTAAGTGAAGATTTTTTGCTTGAGAATATAGCATGTGGAAAAATCATTATTCCTGCAAATATCAACCATAAAGCACTAGACCCAAATGGTATTGGCTATGGACTTAAAACAAAGGTAAATGTTAATTTAGGTGTTTCAAATGATTGTGTAGATTATAGTGAAGAAATGAAAAAGGTGGAGTTAGCTCATAAATTTAATATAGAAGCTATTATGGATCTTAGTAATTATGGTAAAACTAGTCGTTTTAGAGATGAGTTAATTGCTACCTCAAAAGCTATGATAGGCACTGTGCCTGTTTATGATGTGGTTGGGTTTTTAGAAAAAGATTTAAAAGATATTAAGGCAAAAGATTTTTTAGATGTAGTATATCATCATGCTAAAAGTGGAGTGGATTTTATGACAATTCACGCAGGGATAAATTCTCGTGCTGTTAGGGTTTTTAAAGAGTGTGATAGGATTACTAATATAGTTTCAAGAGGAGGCTCAGTTCTTTATGCTTGGATGCAAATGAATGATGCTGAAAATCCATTCTATGAATATTATGATGATTTGCTTGCTATATGTAAAGAATTTGATGTGACACTTTCTTTGGGTGATGCACTAAGACCAGGTTGCACTCATGATGCAAGTGATGGGGCTCAAATTGCTGAACTTATTGAACTTTCGTTATTAACTAAAAGAGCATGGGTTCAAGATGTGCAAGTGATGATAGAAGGACCTGGTCATATGGCTATTAATGAAATAGAAGCCAATATGCAACTTGAAAAAAGAATTTGCAATGGAGCTCCATTTTACGTTTTAGGACCATTAGTTACTGATATAGGTGTAGGATATGATCATATAAGTGGGGCAATCGGCGGAGCAGTTGCAGCAGCAGCTGGTGCTGATATACTTTGTTATGTAACTCCTGCTGAACATTTAAGACTTCCAAATTTAGAAGATGTAAGAGATGGTATAGTAGCGACTAAAATAGCAGCTCATGCAGGAGATATAGCCAAACTTCCTAAAGAAAGAAAAATAGATGATACAATGAGTAAAGCTAGACAAGATATTGATTGGGAAAAAATGTTTAAATTAGCAATTGATGGAGAAAAGGCTAAGAAAATGTTTAATGAAAGAAAACCTGAAGAACTTAATTCTTGTTCAATGTGTGGAAAAATGTGTGCTATGAACACCATGAATAAAATTTTAAAAGGTGAGGATATAAGTTTGATAAAAGAATAAACCCTCGATTATGAGGGTTTATTTTGATTAATCTATTACTTTATAATTATAAGGTTTTAGATTTTTATCATCTTCAAGAAGTTTTGCTGGTGGATTACCATTTACTTCTTGATGTTTGTAGTAGCGATCTCCTGCTTTGTTGCCATTTAGATCTACTTTATAGTGAATTTCACCTGGATTTAATTTTTGAATATCTTCAAAACCTAAATTTGAAGTTTTGAAATCTTTAATGCCATTTTTGGCCGCAATTTCTACTAATTTAGTTTGTCCTTGTCTTGACATATCAACTGATTGTAAAAGCATTCTTGAAGCTTCTCTAGGATTATGGAAACCTGTTGAGTTTTCAGCACCTACAAAGTCTGCTCTTACTTGAGATTTTCTATGAAGTTCTAATACTTCTTTTAATTCAGCTGAAATTTTAGCATCATCTGCTTTACCATCAGTTTGGAATTTTGGCATTTTTCCAAGCTCTGTGCGAATAGTTTCCACATCTTTAATCAAGCTTACTAAAGAATATTCAGCTGTTCTTAAATCATGGGCTACTGAATTTTGAATGTCTTTTACTTGTTTTGCTAAATAGCTTTCGCTTTGAGTGTGACAAGTTTTACAAGCTGAGTTGATATCAACTAAAGGTGAAGTGATATTGTGGTTAGTAACTTTTTTTGCACCTTTTCTAATATAAGGCATATGACAATCTGCACAACTTACACCATTTGCAGCATGTACTCCACCACTATAAAGTTCGCTTTCTGGATGTTGAATTTTTAGCATAGGTGCTTTGGTGATTTTATGAACCCAATCGCTTGGAAAATTTTCTCTATTTTTTTCATAATAATCATCAAACATTTCTATTCTAAATGGTTCACCTTTTTTCCACTCACTCCAAGGAAATGCTAGTTCTATACCATCAACTTCGATTTCAACTGGCTTATTACCATCTCTCCAAGAATCAAACTCATCGTAAGTTTTTTGAGTACCATTCCACCATTTTTTAGAACTATCATTAGCTATACTTTCTCCGATAGTTTTTACTTTGGTACCTGTTGGTTTGAAGTAGTATTCAACGTGACATTGAGAGCATACTAAGGTTCTCATTTCGCTTCTTGAAGCTTTAATTCCTTGTTTTTCATCTGCTTCATAACCTCTTGAAATTAATGCTTTGATTAAAGCTGGTCTTGTAAGTCTTAAACTCATATCTGTTGGATTATGGCAATCTGCACATGTTACACCCATTCTTTTTCCACCATGAGGTCCACTGTGCTCAGGTGAGTTTTCTTTAGCTCCATTTACTGCAGGAACTGTTTTAATCATAGTCCAATATTTTGCAGAGTTAAATGCAACCCAATCACCTTTTGCAGTGTTGTTTAAAAGCCAAGGGGTCCATCCGCTATGACAATTCATACAAGCTGTTGGTTGGCCACCAAATCCTGCAAAACCGTGTGCGTTCAAGAAATCTTTATTGTTTCTAGCTGTATCCATTTGATCTACTTGAACCCAAAAGTGACCTCTTTCTTCATTGGCATCAATACTGAATGGATAACCCGCCCAAAGAACAGTTAATTGTGGATAGCGAATTAGTTTTGAATAAGCTAAATTCCCGCCAAATTCTGTTGCATTAGGTGCTTGTTTTTCCACTGTTGTGTGCATATCTAAATAATCAGGAAAATTCTTTCCCCAATAATCAAAAGTAGGATTTTCATCACCAAGTTTTACGATTTCTTGAGAGATGATCCCACCTACTGAATCGTTTGTTTTGGCTGTGATATCTTGATTTAACCACAATACGCCTGCAATAGCTACTATAGTAGCACTAATAGCACTATATAAAATGCCTTTGTTATTCATTAAATACTCCTTTCATTTAAAATCCTCTCTTATGGCCAACACCTTGATGACAAGACACACAACTTAAAGCATTATCTTTATGTGGATCTAGAGTAGGGTTGATAGTGTTACTCGCAATTTCTTTGTGACATTCTATACAGTTATTTTGGACTATTTCTTTACTTTTTGCATTTGCACTCAAATGCGTAGGCAAAGAATCAAGTTTGAAAGTAAATGCATAAGCATGTCCTAAGCCACTTTGAGCTTTAGCAATCCATTTTTCAAAAAAGCTATGTGGTAAATGGCAATCATTACAGGTTGCTCTTGGTTTACCATCAACTTCTTTAGAGTGTGAAGCTTTTAAATAATCATTATAAACTTCGTTCATAATGTGACAATTATTACAGCTTTCACTGGCATCACTAAAATAAGAAGTGCCTTTAGCATTATGGAAAGTATACATTCCCACACCTGCTAAAATTACAAGTAAGAAGAGGAAAACAGCAAAAAGTTTTGAGTTTGCTTTTTTCAAAGTCTCTCCTTTGAATGAAGTTTAAGTTACAAGAACTTGTGTGCAATTATATAACACTATAAATTTTTAAAAGTAAATATATATTTATTAATTATTAATTATTTTTTTAATAAGAGAAAAAAAGTATTATTTTTTTATATGATTTTATTTACTATTATAAAAATAAAATAAATTTTAATAAAAGAAATACTAAAATATTAAATACTAGAAAATAAGGTAGGTGTATTATGCAAATTCAACCATCAATGTATATTAATAGAGAGCTTTCTTGGCTTGGATTTAATTCCCGTGTTTTGGATCAATGTTCTAAAGATCTTCCCTTACTTGAAAAACTTAAATTTATTGCTATATATTGTACAAATTTAGATGAGTTTTATATGATAAGAGTGGCAGGATTAAAACAGCTTTTTGTAGCAGGGATAAGCACAGCAAGTAATGATGAAATGACGCCACTTGCACAGCTTAAAGCCATTAGAAATTATTTACATGAAGAAAAATATGTAGTAGAGCAATACTTTACTAAAATTACCCAAGATTTAGAAAAAGAAAATTTATTTATTCGCTCATATGAAGAACTTGATGAGGATTTAAAACAGCAATGTAATGAGCATTTTTTTTCTAACATTTTTCCTGTGATAGTGCCTATTGCAGTTGATGCAACTCATCCTTTTCCGCATTTAAATAATCTTTCGTTTTCTTTGGCGGTAAAGCTTTGTGATCCTATGCATCCTGAACTTTTAAAATTTGGCATGATACGTATACCTAGGGTTTTACCAAGATTTTACCAAGTAAGTTCGAATATTTATGTGCCTATAGAAAGCATAGTGCGTCATCATACTGAGCATATTTTTCCTGGTTATAAACTTTTATCATCTGCTGCTTTTAGAGTAACTAGAAATGCAGATATGGAGATAGAAGAAGAAGAAGCTGATGATTTTATGTTGATTTTAGAGCAGGGTTTAAAACTTCGTAGAAAAGGTGCTTTTATACGCTTGCAAATAGAAAAGGGTGCAGATGAGCAGTTGATTGAATTTTTAAGCTCTCACATGAATATTTTTCATAAAGACATTTATGAATACAGTATACTTTTAAATTTGCCATCATTGTGGCAAATCATTTCTAATAAAGAATTTACGCATTTGTTAAATCCTATGTATACACCAAAAATTTTACCACCTTTTGGAGATAATGTATCCATTTTTAGTGCAATAGATAAACAAGATATATTAGCTATACAGCCTTATGAAAGTTTTGAGCCTGTGTATCAGTTTATCAAAGAGGCAAGCAAAGATCCTAAGGTTGTGTCTATAAGAATGACTCTTTATAGGGTAGAGAAAAATTCAAATATAGTCCAAGCTTTAATTGATGCAGCAAGTGATGGCAAGCAAGTGACTGTAATGGTAGAGTTAAAGGCGCGTTTTGATGAGGAAAATAACTTACATTGGGCAAAATCATTAGAAAATGCAGGGGCTCATGTAATATATGGAATTACAGGTTTTAAAGTGCATGCAAAAGTGGCTCAAGTGATTAGAAAAGAAGGGGAAAAATTAAAAATTTATAACCACTTAAGTACGGGTAATTATAATGCAAGTTCAGCTAAAATTTATACTGATGTAAGTTATTTTACTTCTAAAGAAGAATATTCTCAAGATACCACGACCTTTTTTCATATACTTTCAGGATATAGCAAAAGTCGTCGTTTAAAGACTTTATCAATGAGTCCAAAGCAAATCAAAGAAAGAATTTTAGATATGATAGCTACTGAAGCAAGTCATGGAAAAGATGGAGTAATCATAGCTAAAATGAATGCTTTAGTAGATGGTGATGTGATTAAGGCTTTATATGAGGCTTCAAATAAAGGTGTTAGAATAGATCTTATTGTGCGAGGAATTTGTTGTTTAAGACCTGGAGTAAAAGGGTATAGTGAAAATATAAAAGTTAGAAGTATAGTGGGAAAATATTTAGAGCATGCTAGAATTTTATACTTCAAACACACCGAGCCAAATTATTTTATTTCAAGTGCTGATTGGATGCCAAGAAATTTAGAAAGAAGACTAGAATTAATGACTCCTATTTTTGATGAGCATTCACGTGCAAAATTAGCTCAAATTTTAAAACTACAATTAAGCGATAATGATTTAGCTTATGAGTTAGATAGCGAAGGAAGATATCGTAAGATTGCTTTAAATGAGGCAGAAAAAATTAATAATTCTCAGCAAATCTTAGAAGAATATATTAGTAGAATTTTTAATACCTTGAAAAAAGATACCGATCATAGCAGAGCAACACACTTAGCAACGAAGCTTTTTAGGGATAGCTAATCCTTGCTTTTTAGCAAGGATTATTTCCAACCTTCTATGTAATTTTTAAGTTTTCTACCAACTTTTGGATGTTTGAGTTTTTTTATAGCTGAGCTTTCTATTTGTCTCACTCTTTCTCTTGTAACATTTAATTCTTTACCGATTTCTTCTAAGGTTCTATCACTCTCATCATCCATCAGACCAAAACGCATTCTAATAACAGCTTTTTCTCTATCATTAAGCTGATCTAAAACTTCATCAATTTGCTCTTTTAAATCATCTTTTAAGATGTGATCCATAGGAGAAATTGAAGTTCTATCTTCTACAAAATCTCCAAATTTACCATCATCTTCATTGCTAATAGGTGCTTCTAGAGAAATTGGCTCTTTAGTGATTTTAATCACTTGTTTTACTTTATCTACGCTCAGTCCTACTTCTTTAGCAATAATGCTTACATCAGGCTCTTTACCTTCTTTTTGTAAATATTCACGAATGATTTTATTGATTTGATTGATGGTTTCTATCATGTGGATAGGAATTCTAATTGTTCTTGCTTGATCAGCAATTGCTCTTGAAATAGCTTGTCTAATCCACCAAGTTGCATAGGTTGAAAACTTATAACCGCGTTTATATTCAAATTTATCTACTGCCTTCATTAAACCTATGTTACCTTCTTGGATTAAATCTAAAAATGGTAATCCGCGGTTAGTATATCTTTTAGCAATACTTACAACTAAGCGTAAATTTGATTTTGCCATTCTAGTTTTAGCCTCATCAGATATTTTTTTACCACGTTTGATTTGCTCTAGAATTTCTTTTAATTGATCTTTTTCTAAATCAAAAGAATTTTGGCTAGCTTCTTTGGTTTGAATGAGTTTTTTTATCTCCATATAAGTGCTTACCATGGTAGTTTCTAGGGCGCGTTCGGCAATTTCTTCTTTACTAAGTTTGGTAATATCTTTTAAAATATCTTGGTGTCTTTGTTTTAGTTCTTCTGAAAACATTGGTAAACGGTATTCTAAGCGTTTTAATTCTTTATCAAATTCCTCATCACTTTTTAAAGCTGTTTCCATGGATTTTACGATTTCAGAGATGAGTTTTGAGGTTGGACCTAGATCCATTAGTTTTTCTTTTAGTATATTTTTTTTAAAAGCAATTATGAGTTTATCTAATAATTCATCATCATTTTTTTCTGCATTAATAGTAGATATGGTTTTTAACCATTCTTTTTTTGCTTTTTCTAAAGCTTTAAAGCTTTCTATGACTTTTAAGGTTCTTTCATCTTCTTTTTTGCTTGTTTTTTTAGGTTTTTTTTCGCTTGAGTTTTCATTCTCTTCGTTTTCATTCTCTTCTTCAGAGTCTATTTCATCATCACTTTTATCATCATCACTTTTATCATCATCTTCAAAGCTTTTAAATAGTTCTTTTACTCTTCTTTCTCTATTGATTAAAGGTTCTTTATAATCAAGTATAAAATCAATCAAATAAGGCACTGAACAAAAAGCATCGATGATAATATCTTCACCTAGTTCAATTTTTTTAGAAATTTCAATTTCTTCATCTTTATTTAAAAGTGCAATTTGCCCCATTTCTCTTAAATACATTCTTACAGGAGAGTCTGATCTACTCCATTCAAGTAAATCATTTTCATTGGCTAAATCAAATTCATTTTCTAAACTTGTATCTTGTAATTTTTGTTTTTCTTCTTGTAGTTTTTTTGCTTCTTCTAAATTTCTTTTTTTGGCAATTTCGGCTGAAGAAATTAATTCTACTTTGTATTTATCCATTAAATCACGGATTTTTTTTGCACTTGTTGCATTTGGAAGCTTTGCAAAATACTTGACAAGTTTTTCATATGTGATATAATCTTTGGAATTTTCTTTGAAAAGTTCTTCTAAAACATTGGTTTCATTAGCCATGGATACCCCTTGTATTTAAGTAATGAGTGTAAAACCAAATATTATGCCTAAAGATTAATTAAAAACAAATAAAAACATTTTGGAACATCTTTTGCTTTGTTAGTGAAAAATTAAGATTTTAGTTAGGAAAAACAATGCAAAATGGGTATTATCAAGCCACTGGTGCTATGGTTACGCAGTTTAATCGCTTAGATGTTGTAACTAACAACCTAGCAAATGTAAATACAAGTGGCTATAAAAGAGATAATGTTGTTATTGCAGATTTTAAAAGGATTTTTAAAGAAACTCAAGATGAGTTGCCTATACAAAATCACACAAGAGATGCTGCAAGATTTGTAAACACAACTATAGATAGAGTTCCGCAGGTTAATCATGTCTATACAAATTTTAGCGTAGGCTCTATGAAAATGACACATAATCCTTTGGATTTAGCTCTTACTCGTGAAGATACTTTTTATTTAATTAAAACAAATAATGGTGAAGTAAGATTAAGCCAAGATGGAAATTTCCAGCTTGATGATGAGGGTTATTTAGTCAATCGTCAAGGATATAGAGTTTTAAGTAGTGATTATTTTAATAATCCTGAAAATGATGGCATACGCATAGGAGATTCTACTTCTTTTATTAATGTGGATAAAAATGGAATCATTAGTGCATCTAATCAAGATATAGCAAGATTATTCGTCGCACAAGTTGATGATTTAAGAGATTTACAAAAAGATGGCGATAATATGTATAAAATCGATGATTTAAACAAAATCAGAGATTTGCCAAATTCAAATGCCATAAAGCAGGGTTTTACTCAAGGATCAAATGTTAATCCAGTTACAGAAATGGTAGGATTAATCGAAGCAAATAGAATGGTTGAGATGTATCAAAAAGTTATGACATCTCATATGGATGATTTAAATCAAGAAGCTATTAATAAATTAGCAAGTACTAAATAAAACTAAGGATAGATAAAATGTTAAGATCATTATACACAGCAGCATCAGGGATGGTATCACAACAAACACAAATTGATGTAACATCAAATAATATTTCAAATGTTAATACAGTAGGTTATAAAAAATCGCGTGTAGAATTTGCAGATTTAATGTATCAAACAATGAAGTATGCAGGTACTTCAACCTCAAGTACTACAAAACACCCAAGCGGTATAGAAGTAGGTCTTGGCTCAAGAGTGACAGCTGTTAGTAAAATTTTTAGCGAAGGTAGTTTAAAACAAACTTCAACTTCAGGTCTTGATATGGCAATTGCTGGTAATAATGGATTTTTCCAAATTCAAATGCCTGATGGAACTATAGCTTATACTAGAAATGGTCAATTTACCAAAGATGCTGAAGGAAATATAGTGAATTCAGATGGCTATAGACTTTTACCAGAAATGACTATACCTGAAGATGCTACAGCTATTAACGTAGCAAGCGATGGAACGGTTTCAGTAATGCAACCAGGAAATACAGCAGAAACTCAAATAGGTCAAATTGAGCTTGTTAATTTTATTAACCCTGCAGGTTTACATGCTTTAGGAGATAATCTTTTGGTAGAAACAGATGCAAGTGGCGCGCCGATTGCAGGTATAGCAGGTGAGAATGGATTTTCTGTAATCAAACATGGTTTTGTAGAGCTTAGTAATGTTCAACTTGTAGAAGAAATGACAGATCTTATTACAGGACAAAGAGCTTATGAAGCTGGTTCAAAAGCAATCACTACAAGTGATGATATGCTTGGTATTGTAAATCAATTAAAACGCTAGAATTAACTAGCGTTTTATAATATGCAGTAATTTTTAAAAAACACTAAAAAACTCCAATTTATAAATACTTTTAAAATATTCCTTTTTATAATTTATATTTAAAACTAATCATAGTAATATTGTATCTATGTATTTTTATTTTATACATAAATAAACAATAACGAGGGATATAATGAACAGAAGAGACTTCATTAAAAATACCGCTATTGCTAGTGCTTGTGGTGTTGCAGGTCTTAGTGTTCCAAGTAGTGTACTTGCAAATACTGAGAATAAATGGCGTTGGGATAAGGCTGTTTGTAGATTTTGTGGTACAGGCTGTGGAATTTTAGTTGCAAGTTTAGATGGTAAAATTGTTGCTGTAAAAGGAGATCCAGCAGCTCCAGTAAATCGTGGGTTAAATTGTATTAAAGGTTATTTTAATGCAAAAATTATGTATGGAGAAGATCGTTTAGTAACACCTTTGCTTCGCGTAAATGCAAAAGGTGAGTTTGATAAAAAAGGAAAATTCCAACAAGTTTCTTGGCAAAGAGCTTTTGATGAAATGGAAAAACAATTTAAAAAAGCTTACAAAGAAAAAGGTGTTGAGGGAATTGGAATTTTTGCAAGTGGTCAATACACTATACAAGAAGGATATGCTGCTGCAAAATTAGTAAAAGCTGGTTTTAGATCAAATAATATAGACCCAAATGCACGCCATTGTATGGCTAGTGCCGTTGTTGGTTTTATGCAAACTTTTGGGGTTGATGAGCCTTCTGGTTGTTATGATGATATAGAGCTTACTGATACTATTATTACTTGGGGTGCAAATATGGCAGAAATGCATCCAATTTTATGGTCAAGGGTAAGTGATAGAAAATTAAGCAATTTAGATAAAGTTAAAATCATAAATTTATCTACTTTTTCTAATAGAACTTCTCATATAGCAGATACTGAAATCATTTTCAAACCAAATACTGATTTAGCTATTTGGAATTATATCGCTAGAGAGATTGTTTATAATCATCCTGAAGCTATGGATAAAGAATTTATTGAAAAACATTGTATTTTTACAACAGGTTATGCTGATATTGGTTATGGAATGAGAAATAATCCAAACCATCCTAAATTTAAAGCAAGTGAAAAAGATACTGTAGCAAAACAAAATGCTATTATTGTAGATGAAGAAGAAGCGGTATCTTTGGCTTATTTGGGGGTAAAAGCAGGCGATAAATTCGAAATGAAACACCAAAGTACTCCTGATGCGCATTGGGAAATTTCATTTGAAGATTTCAAAAAAGCTTTAGAACCTTATACGCTTGATTATGTTGCTAAAGTTGCTAAGGGTAATGAAGATGAAAGTATAGAAGAATTTAAGAAAAAACTTCAAGAATTAGCAAATTTATATATAGAAAAAAATAGAAAAGTTGTAAGTTTTTGGACTATGGGCTTTAATCAACACACAAGAGGTACTTGGGTGAACGAGCAAGCTTATATGGTACATTTTTTACTTGGTAAACAAGCAAAACCAGGAAATGGTGCGTTTTCATTAACAGGACAACCAAGTGCTTGTGGAACTGCAAGAGAAGTAGGGACTTTTTCACACCGTTTGCCTGCTGATATGGTTGTTGCAAATCCTAAACACAGAGAAATTAGTGAAAAAATTTGGAAAGTTCCGGCAAAAACAATCAATCCAAAACCAGGTGCTCCATACTTAAAAATCATGAGGGATTTAGAAGATGGAAATATCAAATTTGCTTGGGTGCAAGTAAATAATCCTTGGCAAAATACAGCTAATGCAAATCACTGGATAGCAGCAGCTAGAGAAATGGATAATTTTATCGTTGTGAGTGATTGTTACCCAGGAATTAGTGCTAAGGTGGCAGATTTAATTTTACCAAGTGCTATGATTTATGAAAAATGGGGTGCTTATGGTAATGCTGAAAGAAGAACTCAACACTGGAAGCAACAAGTTTTACCCGTAGGTGAGGCTATGAGTGATACTTGGCAAATTATGGAATTTGCAAAACGCTTTAAATTAAAAGAAGTTTGGGGTGAAACTAAGGTAAATGATAAACTTACTCTGCCAAGTGTTTTAGAAGAAGCCAAAGCTATGGGTTATAGCGAAGATGATACTTTATATGATGTATTATTTGCAAACAAAGAAGCAAAATCTTTCAAAGCTAAAGATAATATTACAAAAGGATTTGATAATTCTGAAGTATTTGGCGATGAGAGAAAAGTTATAGGTAGTGATGGTAAAGAATTTAATGGATATGGATTTTTTGTACAAAAATATCTATGGGAAGAATACCGTAAATTTGGTTTAGGTCATGGACATGATTTAGCTGATTTTGATACTTACCATAAAGTAAGAGGTTTAAGATGGCCTGTGGTAAATGGTAAGGAAACTCAATGGAGATTTAATACTAAATTTGATTATTATGCTAAAAAAGCTGCTCCAAATTCAGACTTTGCATTTTATGGAGATTTTGCTAAAGAATTACCAAAAGGAGATTTACTAGCTCCACAAACTAAAGAAAAATATAGTTTAAAAAATAAGGTAAAAATTTTCTTTAGACCATTTATGAAAGCACCTGAAAGACCAAGCAAAGAATATCCATTCTGGTTATGCACTGGTAGGGTTTTAGAGCATTGGCATAGTGGAACTATGACTATGAGAGTTCCTGAGCTTTTCCGTGCGGTACCTGAAGCACTTTGCTATATGAATGAAGATGATGCTAAGGCTATGAAAATCAATCAAGGCGACATCGTATGGGTAGAGTCACGCCGTGGTAAAGTAAAAGCTAGAGTAGATTTTCGTGGTAGAAATAAACCTTCTAAAGGCCTTGTGTATGTGCCTTGGTTTGATGAGAATGTATATATAAACAAAGTTACATTAGATGCAACTTGTCCATTGTCTAATCAAACAGATTTCAAAAAATGTGCCGTAAAAATTACTAAAGCATAAAAATGAAAAATAGAAGAGAATTTTTGGCCTTTACCTTTAAGCTTTTATGTATAGGAAGCGGAAGTGCATTTTTAGCAAGTTTAGCATTTAGCTCAAATCAGGAGTATTTTTTAAGACCTCCTGGAGCAGATGATGAAAAAGAGTTTTTGTCAAAATGCATACGATGTGGACTTTGTGTAAAAGCTTGTCCTTATGATGTTTTGAAGCTAGCAAATTTAGAAAATAGTGCTAAAAATGGCACACCTTTTTTTGTAGCAAGAGAAAATCCTTGTAGATTATGTGAGGATATACCTTGTATAAGAGATTGTCCTACAAATGCACTAGATCATAAATATCTAGAGCAACAAGATGGAATTTATAAAACAAAAATGGGTATAGCTATAATTGATAGTGCAAGTTGTGTTGCTTATTGGGGAATTCAATGTGATGCTTGCTATAGGGCTTGTCCTTTAATAGATAAAGCATTAAAACTTGAAACAAAACGTAATGAAAGAACCGCAAAGCATGCATTTTTACTACCTGTGGTAGATCATGAAGTATGTGTTGGATGTGGGATTTGTGAAAAAGCCTGTATAACGCAAAAAGCAGCTATTAGAGTTTTACCTAGAGAATTTGTTTTAGGAAAAGCTGGAGATAATTACATCAAAGGTTGGGATGAAAAAGATGAAAAGCGTTTACAAGATGTAAATACGGATAAAAATTTCAATAAAAACAAGGCTAAAGATTATCTTAATGATGGAGAATTGCTATGAAATATCTTATTTTAAGAAGAATAGTGCAATTGTCTATTTTGACTTTTTTTTCTTTTGGTGTATTTAATTTTATATTAAAAGGAAATTTAAGCTCTTCGGTTTTATTTTCTTCGGTGCCGCTAAGTGATCCTTTTGCGTTTATTCAACTTGCTTTAGCAAGTTTGCAAGTAGATTTAATGGCTTTAAGTGGTGCTTTGATAGTATTTTTATTTTATGCTATTTTTGCCGGAAGGGCGTTTTGTGCTTGGGTTTGTCCTGTGAATATCATTACTGATTTTGCCTATTTTATTAGAAATAAATTAGGTTTTAATCAAGCAAGAGTTTTTAATGTAAATAAAAATTTACGTTATTATGTTTTAGCTTTTGTTTTGATTTTTTCCTTTCTTTTTTCTTTTCCTGTTTTTGAGGAATTTTCTTATATAGGAATAATCCAAAGAGGGATTATTTTTGGTGGTATTTCTTGGCTTTTTGTAGCTTTGATTATTTTTTGTATAGATACATTTTTTAGTCCAAGATTTACTTGTTCACATTTTTGTCCTTTAGGAGCTTTTTGGGCTTTAAGCTCGCATTTTTCATTACTAAAAGTAAGATATAACTTGCAAAAATGCACTAAGTGTTACAAATGCCTTGGGGTATGTCCTGAAAAGCAAGTACTTTGGATGGTAGGTAAAGAAAATCAAGATGTAAAATCAGGTGAGTGTATAAGATGTGGAAAATGTATTGATGTTTGCGGTGATGATGCTTTAGGTTTTAGTATAATAAATTTAAGGAGAGAAAATGAAAAATAAAATCTTTTTATCCTTAGCAGCAGCTGTTTTAATAAGTGCTTGCGGGCTTGCTGTTAAAAGTGTTGATTCAAAAGATATAGGTTTAAGAAAAACAAGTTTGGAAAGTGAAAATGTAGAGTTGTTGGATGCTAAATACTCTCAAACTTTGGCTGGTGAATCTGTTTTGATTGAGAGATCATTTGAAAATGCTCCACCATTGATTCCACACACTTTAGAGGATATGCTTCCAATTACTAAAGATAATAATATTTGCTTAAGTTGCCATGATAAAGCAGTAGCAAAAGACTTAGCTGCGACAGCACTTCCAAGCAGCCATTATTTTGATTTAAGAAAAAATAAATCTACTAAAGATATGGTAAGTGATGCAAGATTTAATTGTACGCAATGCCATGTGCCACAAAGTGATGCTAAACCTTTAGTGGGAAATAGCTTTGAAGCTAAATTTAAAAGCGAGGAATCAAAGAAAAAGTCTAATTTCTTAGATGTTTTAAATGAAGGTGTGAAATAAAATCATGAAAAAAATATTTTTAATCTTACTAATGAGTATATATGCATTTAGCTATGAGCTTAAACTTGATTCAAATTTAAATGCTTTGAAAATTGTTGATGATAGTTTGTTTATAGGATTTGATAATGGAGAAATAAATCAATACTTTATTAAAGATAAAAAAATGCAAAAAATCACTCAGCTGGATAAGATTAAAAATTTTTATGAAGAAAATCTTAGCCCTAGAATTTATAGTATTGATTACTTAAATGGGGCTATTTTGATTTTAAGTGAAGGTGATTTTGGAAGCAAAAAATTACATGTTTATAAAAATAAACAACTTTTAAGCTATGATTTAGCTAATGATGGGGTGAAAAAGGCTTTGTTTTTAGATGATAATACTATTTTATTAGCCTTGCTAGGTTCTAATATAGAGCTTTTTGATCTAAAAACAAAAAGTGTTGTAAAAAATTTTACTTTTTCTAGTTCAAGCTTAAGTGATGTGGTTTTAAATGAAACTAAAACTCAATTAGTGGCAGGTTTTGAAAGTGGCGAAATAATACTTTTTGATGTGAAAAAGTGGCAAAAAATAAAAAATTATAAGAGCATTCATAAGGATAATATCTATCAACTTGATTTTAAAAACACAGTTATTGTAAGCTGTAGTACTGATAGAAAATTAGGTATAGTGCAAAATGATCAAGAAAAAAATATAGAAAGAGATTTTTTGATTTATACTTGTGCTTTAAATAAAGATGGATCGATAGCAGTTTTTGGAGATAATGAAAAAAATATCATAGAACTTATAGATATTAAAAATTTAAAAACAATAAAAAAATTCCAAAATAAAGATTTTTTGCTAGAATATCTTATATTTTTAAACGAGCATGAGTTTATTAGTGCAGGTTATGAAAACAAAATTATATTTTGGAGTATAGATGAATCTTTCTAGTGTGTTGATTTTAACTAAAGAAGAAAAATTAGAAAAACTCAAAAAGCAAATTCAACAAACACCTTGTTGTAGCGTGGAATTAGCTCAGGATGAAAAAATTATAGTAGTAATAGAAAGTGAAAATTTAGATGATGAGTTAAAAGCATATAAACAATTAGAACAGCTTGATGGGGTAGTGAGTATTAATATGGTTTTTTCTTATCAGGATTTAGATGAAGAGAGAGAAAAAATTTTAAAAGCAAATTTTGAAGCAAATACTTTTGATGAGAATTTAAAAAAAGATAATATAGAATACTATGGCAATATTTTTAGAAAGTATTGATTATGATTTTTTTAATACCTTTAATTGTGATTATTTCTTCTATTTTTATCATTGATCACTTTTATTTTTCCAAAGAGAATGAAGTTGTAAAAGAAAAAAAACAAGTAGTGCAAAAAAACACCGATTCTGATAAACAAAGATATCTTGAAAATATATTAAATCAAAAATAATCATGCATACACAAATTTCATATAAAAAATTCTTTTGGATTAATATTTTAGTTGTAATTACCCTTGCTTTAAATTTAAGAGCACCTATAACTTCCATAGGTCCTATGATAGAATATATCCAAGAATATTACAATATCAACTCCACTTTAGCAGGTATGCTAACAACCTTACCTTTAATAGCTTTTGGTCTTATATCGTTTTTTGTAGCGTATTTTTCGCAAATTAAAGCTTTGTTTTTTGCCTTAATTTTGATTGTTTTTGGAGAGTTTATTAGAAGTTATGGGGGTAATATAGGTTTATTTTCTGGAGTTTTTCTAATCGGAGCAAGCATTGCAATAGCTAATGTTTTATTACCTTCTTTTATAAAAGAAAAATTTGCAAAAAACGCTTATAAAATAATGGGTTTATATGGATCAATTATAGGTTTATCTTCAATTGCTGGAGTGGCTTTATCACTTCCTTTGCTTAAAATTTTTGAAGTGCCTCAAGCTATGTTTTTTTGGGTTGTATTAGCTTTGATTGCTTTGATTTTTTATTTTCCGCATTTAAAAAATAAAAGATTATTGCGTCCTAAAAAGAAAAATATCAATAAAATAAATCTTTTTTTAAATTTAACAGCTTGGAAAGTTACTATTGTAATGGGACTACAAAGTTTTTTATCTTATAGTCTTTTTGCTTGGCTTAGTGTGATGATAAGTGAAAAAGGTTTTGGAATTGATTTTGGTTCTAATGTTTTATTGCTTTCTCAAATCATAGGTATGCCTGTGGCATTTTTATTGCCTATTGTTTTAGGAAAACTAAGAGTTCATGCTAAGGGTTTTGTTATTGTGCTGTTAGGATTTTTGTATGTTTTAAGTTTTATCTTGGTGTTTTTTTGTGATGTAAAATTAGTGTTATTGTTAGCGGCTATTTTTTTAGGTTTTGCATCTAGTGGAGTTTTTACAATTTCATTATTATTTATTGCCATAAAAAGTTCAAATTCTTTTATAGCAGCTAAACTTTCTGCTATGTCACAAGGCATAGGGTATTTAATAGCAGCTCAAGCACCTTGGATTATAGGTATGCTCCATGATAGCTTTGGAAATTTTACTTTAGGCTTTACCATGCTTATTACAGTAGCTATAATACTTAATATTTTTGTATTTTTAGCATATAAAGCTCCTGTGATTAAGTAAAAATTAAAATAAATTAAAGTCTTTTTTGTTAGAATTTTGACATTTTATTTTTTGTGAGTTAATAATGCGATATACAGTAACAGAAGCTTCTATTTATGAGGCACAAGGTTTAAAAGATGAAGCTTTGGAGATTTATAAAAATATATTAAAACAAGATCCGCAAAATAAAAATGCCATTGATGCTATAAGGCGTTTAAGTGGTTTGCGTTCTAATCATGAAGATTTAAATTATGATATGCTTGATTTTTTTGTTAATATGAAAAGCGAAGAAGAAGTTAATGAATTTAAAAGGTGGTTAATAAAACTATGAATATAGAAGATTTAGCAAAAATGGCCATAAGTGAAGTTAATTCAGAATTAGATAACAAAAAAAGTAAAAATGATGAATTTGCTCCTATGGTAGAAGAAATTACCCAGGAAAAAAGCGTTGATGCTCAAGAGAAAAAAATCAAAGAAGAAATTAGCAAGGTTGCGCAAGAGCTAATTCAAGAATTAGATGATTTAGAAGTAAAAGTAAAAGATGATAAGCAAAATGTCGCTATTAAGGTTGAAGCTTTAGAAGAAAAAGAAGAAAGTATTATAAACAATGAAGAATTTTTCTTAAAAAATCTTAGAGAGCGTATTTTGGTTTTATTTGAAGGATTGAAAAATACTAAAGATGAGCATATAGAAAAAAGACTAGATATGACCATTACCTTTTTAGAGTTTTTACTTGCAAAGATTGAAGATAGACTTAAAAAATAATCAAGATTTTTTAAGTATTAAAAATATGCTTAAACCTTACACGCAAAGAGCTTATCTAGTAGGCGGTTGTGTAAGGAATTCTTTTTTAGATTTATCTAGCGATGATTATGATATAGAAATTTATGATATTAAGCCTAAGCTTTTTGATGAGCTTATGCAAAAACTTGGTGCAAATGGAGTGGGAAAAAGTTTTTTTGTATATAAATACAAAAAATTTGATTTAGCTCTAGCGCGTTATGAAAATAAAATTTCTACAGGCCATAGAGGTTTTGAGGTTAAAGTTTGCAATGATGAGCAAGAAGGTGCTAAAAGAAGGGATTTTACTATTAATGCATTGATGGTAAATATTTTTGATTTTGAATTTTTAGATTTTTTTAATGGTTTGCAAGATTTGCAAGCAAAGATTATAAGGCATATTGATGATAAAAGTTTTATTGAAGATAGTTTAAGGGTGCTTCGTGGAATTTCTTTTGCGTGCAGGTTTGATTTAACAATTACAAAAGAAAGTTTAAAATTAATGCAAACTATGGATATAGGCGATTTATCTAAAGAGCGTATTAATAATGAACTTTATAAAATTTTTAGAACTTCAAGACTAAATAAAGCTTATGAGTATTTCAAAATTTTAAATTTAGAAGAAAAAATATTTTTTTATCAAAGCTGTAATGAAGAATTTGAAAGGTTATTAGAGCATAGTCAAAAATTGATTTATGATGAGGCTTTGTATTTATATTTGTATTTGAATTTTTTTCATATCAATAAAGAGATTTTTTTTAAAAAAACAAAATTAAAAAAAGAACTATTAAAAAAATGTGAACAAGAATTTATTTTAGGTAAAATTGATGATTTTAATTTAGCTAAAATTGCTTTGAAAATGCCACTTTGTAAATGGCTTGGGCTTTGGGATAATGAGCGTATAGCACAAGCAAAGAAATTAAATTTATATCATCATACTTTTGAAAGTAAAATTGGTGCTAATGATTTACTAAAGGAAGGCTTTAGTGGGAAAGAGCTTGGGATTGAGCTTGAAAAAAGAAGATTACAAGAATTAAAAAACTATATAAAGGAGCAAAAATGAATGAATATATTTTAAAAATTTCAAGTAGCGATGAAAAAGGATTGATTTATAGAATTTCAGATGTTATTTTTAAATATAGAATCAATATTATAAAAAATGATGAATTTGTTGGAGAAAATCGTTTTTTCTTTAGGGCGCATTTAGAAGGTGAGCTTGATATAAAAGCTTTTAAAGGAACGCTTGAGGCCATGCTTCCTGATAATGCGCAAATTGAAATTACACCAAAGAGAAAAAAAGATATTATTGTTTTAGCTACCAAAGAAACTCATTGTTTAGGCGAATTACTTATCCGCCAATTTAGTGGGGAATTTAATGCAAATATTAAGGCAGTTATTGCAAATTATGAGATATTAAAACCTTTGGTGGATAAATTTAACATACCTTTTCATACTATTTTAGCACAGGACTTAAGTAGACAAGAGCATGAAAAAAAATTACTAGAGTGTTTAAAACAATATGAGTTTGATTATATTGTTTTAGCAAAATATATGAGAATATTATCTCCATCTTTTGTGGAGTATTTTGAAGGAAAGATTATTAATATCCACCATTCTTTTTTACCTGCATTTATAGGAGCTAATCCTTATAAGCAAGCTTATGAAAGAGGAGTTAAAATTATAGGTGCAACAGCACATTTTGTAAATAATAACTTAGATGAGGGGCCAATTATTACTCAAGATGTTATACCGGTTACTCATGAATATTCTTGGCAGGCTATGCAACAAGCAGGACGTAATGTGGAAAAAAATGTTTTTTCTAAGGCTTTGGATTTGGTGTTTGATGATAGGATTTTTATACACGAAAATAAAACAATAGTATTTTAAATTTTTTGATGCCTTTTTGGCATCAAAAATTAGCAAGAATAACAAGTTTTAAATTCATATGCAGTTGGTCTAGCTTCTACAGGCCATACTTGGGTTTCAAATTTCATATGTTGATAATCATCAATAAACACATCACTCATAACAGGTTTTAAGAAGGCATTTTTTCTAATGAGTGCTTCTAAAGATCCTCTTAAAGTGTGAGGTAATTGCTCTATACCTTTTTCTCTAATCTCATCTAGAGTTAGTGCGAATAAATTTTCATCCATAGGGCCAACCGGTATGGTTTTATTTTTAATACCATCAAGCCCTGCCATAAGCAAGCTTGTAAAAGCTAGGTAAGGATTAGAAGTGCTATCAGGAAATCTGATTTCTACTCTTGCACTTTTTTCATTAATACCATAAGGTACGCGACAACTTGCAGAGCGATTTTGGCAAGAATAGGTTAATATACAAGGTGCTTCAAAACCTGGAACTATTCTTTTATAAGAGTTTGAACTAGGATTAGTAAATGCTGCAACACTTCTTGCATTAGCTAAAATCCCACCGATGTAATTAATCGCACATTCACTTAATTTTCCATAACCTTCTTTATCATAAAATAAATTTACCCCATCTTTCCAAAGGCTCATATGTACATGCATACCACTTCCATTATCTCCATAGAGTGGTTTTGGCATAAAGGTTGCGGTTTTTCCATTTAAATGTGCTACCATTTTTACTACATATTTATAAATTTGTACATTATCGGCAGCTTCAACTAAATTTCCAAATTCTACACCAATCTCAGCTTGTCCTTGTGCTACTTCATGATGATGTACGAAAGTTTTTAAGCCTACTCTTTCTAAAACTTGTACCATTTCAGCTCTAATATCTACACTAGAATCAATAGGACTTACAGGAAAATATCCACCTTTATTTCTTGGGCGATGTCCGCTGTTATAGCTATCTGTGAAATCTTTATTATCATTCCACTCACCTTCTTCAGTATCTACTTCATATTTTGCACAATGAGAAGAATCAACTATTTTTACATTATCAAAAATAAAAAATTCATTTTCAGGACCAAAATAAGCAGTGTCGGCGATATTACTCGTGCTTAAGTGTTGCATTGCTTTTTTAGCAATACTTCTTGGGCATTTTTCATACATTTGTTCTTTGTAAATATCATATACATCACAAATTACTATGATGGTAGGATCTGCTGTAAAAGGATCTAAAAACGCACTTTCTACATCGGGTTTTAAAATCATATCCGATTTTTCTATCGGTTGCCAACCGTGTAAAGAACTTGCATCAAAAGGAATTCCATTTTCAAAAGTATTATCATCAACTGCTTTTATATTGTAAGTGATATGGTGCCAAGTACCTATCATATCGGTAAATCTAAAATCAACAAACATTACTTCATGTTCTTGACAATAGCTAAAAAACTCATCAATATTATTTACAAACTTACCCATTTTTTCTCCTTTTAAATAGGTTTTTAATTTTATTTTTTAAGATTGTAGTATATTTTTTTTAAATTAAGTTTAAATTAATATATTTTTTATTATCAAGTTTGAAAAAATATATTTATATATTAAAAAAATAATTAATTTTAAAAATTAATGTTGAATTATATTTTTTTATAATATAATCACGATTAGTTTTTTATTATATAAAAAAGGTGCAATGATGACTCAAGAAGAATTAGATGCTTTAATGAATGGCTCTGAAGATTTAGATCTTGACTCTGTAGAAGATGAAGATTTAAAAAAACCAGAAACAGATTATGAGGATGAAGAAAAAAATAAAAAAATTGTCGATGAGATGATAAATGGCGATTATAAAGCTAGAGCAGATATAGCTTGGCCACCACCACCACCTAGTAAAGAGCATAAAGTTGTACATCAGCTTGATGATGTTACAAGAGATAGTGAAATTAAAGCAACTGAAATGATGGAGAAGTTGGAAGCTATTAACGATTTTTTTGCAAATTCAGAAAATGAGCTTTGTGTAATCAGTGATGCTTTAAATAAAAATATAGATATCTTTGAAAAGTTAAATGCGAAATTTCCAAATGTAGCGAGTTTTAAAGAAGCTATTGAAATAAATAATAATGCTAAAAATATTATAGATGAGATTACAGGTTGCTTACAAACTGGGCAAGATGAGGTTATGATGGCAATGGATGCTATGCAATATCAAGATATTCATCGTCAAAAAATCGAGCGTGTTATTAATGTTATGAGAGCTTTAAGTAGATATATGAGTAGTTTATTTGAAGGCAAAATTGATGATGAAAAACGTGTTGGTTCAGCTGTTCATATTCAAGGGGATTCCACTACAGATGTTGTAAGTAATGATGATATTGAGGCATTAATTGCAAGCTTAGGGAAAAAATGATTATTCCTGAAATAGTTGCTCCTGCAGGAAATTTTGCAAAATTAAAAATAGCATTGGCTTATGGAGCTGATGCTGTCTATGCAGGAGTGAGTAATTTTTCATTAAGAGCAAGAACTGCTAGAGATTTTAATTATGAAACTTTTAAGGAAGCTATTGATTATACCCATGCAAGAGGAAAAAAAATTTATGTAACTATCAATGGGTTTCATTTTAGTTCGCAAATTGAAGGTTTGAAAAGGCATATTTTAAAATTAAAAGAAATGAAACCTGATGCTTTTATAGTAGCATCTGTAGGTGCTATGCGTTTAGTTAAAGAACTTGCGCCCGAAATTAATCTTCATGTGTCCACCCAAGCTAATATTTTAAACTATTTAGACGCTCAAGTTTATAAAGATATGGGTGCAAAGCGTGTTGTTATAGCAAGGGAACTTGGCTTAAAAGATGCAAAAGATTTAAAAAATAATTGTGATATCGAGCTTGAAAGTTTTGTCCATGGTTCTATGTGCTTTGCGTATTCTGGTAGATGTTTAATAAGTTCAGTGCAAAGTGGACGCATGAGCAATCGTGGCTCTTGTGCAAATGATTGCAGATTTAATTATGAACTTTATGCGAAAAATCCAGAAACAAATACGCTTTTTAGATTAGAAGAAGATGAAAATGGCACACATGTATTTAATTCTAAAGATTTAAATCTAAGCTCATATATTCAAAAAATTATGCAAGAAAATTGTATTCATGCCTTTAAAATAGAAGGCAGAACAAAAAGTGAGTATTATGTAGCTTTGACTACAAGAACTTATAAAATGGCAGTGCAAGATGTATTGCAAAATACTTTTGATGCTGCTAAATATGAAAAAGAAATCTATACTTTAAAACACAGAGGTTTTACAGATGGATATTTAGTTTCAAGAGCTTATGAAAAAACAGATTCTATTAATCATGATACAAGCATAGAAGAAGGAACTCATCAAGTGCATGCTATTAGCGAAGATGGTGAGTTTTTTAAATGTAAAGGCAAAATAGAATTAAACAAAGAATATGAAATTTTAGCCCCGGTTAATTCTAATATAGAATTAGGAGAAAATAAATTAGGCTTAATTTATGAAAATGAAGGAAAAAAATTCATAGTGTTTAAACAATTATTAGCAAAAAACAATAAAGAATTTAGTGAAATTCATAGTGGCAATGAAAATGAAATTACTTTGCCGTTTAAGCTTCCAGAATTTAGCTTTTTAAGAAGGAGTGTTGAATGAAATTTGTTTCTATATTGATGGGGAGTAAGAGTGATTATGATGTAGTAAAAGAAGCTTTGGAAATTTTGGAAAAATTTGATGTTAAATATGAAATCTTAATCACTTCAGCACATAGAAGTCCTCAAAGAACTCAAGAATACATTAAAAACGCAGAAGAAAAAGGTGCAAAAGTATTTATTGCTGCAGCGGGTATGGCAGCACATTTAGCAGGAGCTGTTGCAGCACATACAACAAAACCTGTTTTAGGTATACCTATGCCAGGAAGCAATTTAGCAAGTATGGATTCTTTATTTTCTACTGTTCAAATGCCAAGTGGGATTCCTGTAGCAACTGTAGCTATAGGTAAAGCAGGAGCTATTAACGCAGCTTATTTAGCTGTGCAAATTTTAGCAATAGATGATGAATCTTTAGCGCAAAAATTATTAGAAGATAGAAAAAAACAACAAGAAAAACTTATTCAAGATTCTAGTGCAATTGAAGTTTTTCTTTAAGGAGCATATATGCAAACTTACTTGGAATTAAAAGAATTTTGTCAATTAGTGCATTTATCTGAAGATGTTGTAAAAGGAATGATGGCAAATGGTGCTTTAAATTTCAAAGAAGAAGAGGGTAAAATTTATATAGAAGCTAACCAAGGAACTTTTAGTGTAGTGCCTATGAGTTCAAAACAACCTGCTATGGTAAATTCTATGACCTTAGCAGGAGAAAGTTTTGTAGAAAAAACCATAGGAACTATTTTAAATTTGCATGAAAAGGTTCTTGATGCTAAGGATGAAACCTTAGAGGCTTTAAAGGGTGAGAATAAATTTTTAAAAGATGCTCTTTATTCTATGCAAGAACTTTATGATGAGGATAGAAAAACCATAGAAAATCTTAACGAACAGCTTAAATATGCGCGTAATGAAGTAGAATTTCTAAAAAGAAAATATAAAATGATGTGGAATAAAACAGTGGAATTGTATGCAAATTCACCTGAAAAGCCAGAAGAAATAAAGGAAGAAAAATGACCTTTTCTCAAATGATATTAAATTTACAAGAATTTTGGCAAAAGCAAGGTTGTGCTATTATGCAACCTTATGATTTTCCAGCAGGTGCAGGGACTTTTCACCCAGCAACTTTTTTAAGAAGTTTAGGAAAAAAGCCATGGGCGACTGCTTATGTAGCACCAAGTAGAAGGCCAACTGATGGAAGATATGGTGAAAATCCTAATAGGTTAGGTGCTTATTATCAATTTCAAGTTTTAATTAAACCAAGTCCTGATAATATCCAAGAATTATACTTAAAAAGTTTAGAAAATTTAGGTTTTGATTTAAAATCGCATGATATTCGTTTTGTTGAAGATAACTGGGAAAGCCCAAGTTTAGGTGCTTGGGGTTTAGGCTGGGAAGTTTGGCTTGATGGTATGGAAGTGACACAATTTACTTATTTTCAGCAAGTTGGTGGTATAAGCGTAGATTTAGTAAGTGCTGAAATTACCTATGGTTTAGAAAGACTTGCAATGTATTTACAAGATGTAGATAATGTATACGACATAGTTTGGAATGAATTTAATGGTGAAAAAATTACCTATAAAGATGTTCATAAGCAAGGTGAGTTTGAATTTAGTAAATATAATTTTGAAGTAAGTGATGTAAAAACTTTAAATATGCAATTTGAAAATGCTTACAATGAGTGTAAAAATGCCCTAGAAGCAAAACTTGCATTACCTGCATATGATTATTGTATGTTAGCAGCACATACTTTTAATTTGCTTGATGCAAGGGGTGCTATTTCTGTCACACAAAGACAGGATTTTATGCTTAAAATTAGAGAATTATCTAAAAACTGTGCTTTGGTATATAAAGAAAATTTAGATGAAAATTAAAGAAATTTATGATTATTTAGACACTATTAGCCCATTTAGTACTCAAAGTTCATGGGATAATAGTGGTTTGTTGCTTGGAAATTTTGATCAAGACATAAATAAAATTTATCTTGCCCTTGATGTGGATATGCATTTAATTGAAAATGCAAGTGAAAATTCACTTTTTATAGTTCATCACCCTTTAATTTTTAAAGGTTTGAAAAACTTAAGTGGAGTGTTTTACCCACAAAATCTTCTTGCTAAAATGATACAAAAAAATATAGCCTTAATTGCTATGCATACAAATTTTGATTTAAGTCATTTAAATGCTTATTTTGCTAATGAAATTTTGGGTTTTAAAATCAAAGAGCAAAATGAATTTTTGATTTATTGTGATGTTGATTTTAAATTTAATGATTTAATCACTCACGTGAAAAAAAGTTTAAAGCTTGATTGTATAAGAGTTGTAAATGCAGGTAAAGAGAAAATCAAAACTATAGCAATTTGTACGGGTAGTGGAGGGGATTTAGTTTCTAGCGTTAGGGCAGATTGCTTTTTAAGTGGAGATTTTAAATATCACCAAGCTTTGGAAAGTTATCACAATAAACTTAGTTTGATTGATATAGGGCATTATGAAAGCGAATCTTGTTTTAGTGAAATTTTAGCAAAAGATTTGCAAAAATTTCATTTAGAAGTTATAATATCAGTTTCAAAAAACCCATTTCAATATTTTTAAGGAAAAATTCAATGAATAAATACCTAGAACAACTTATAACTTTATCACAAATTGATAAAGAACTTGATGGTTTTACAAATAAAGTAGAAGATGCTACAAAAGATTTAAAAGAAAAGCGTAATTTGCTCGATAAAACTGAAGAGGAAATTGTCAGTTTTGAAAAAGATATCAAAGATATAGAAAATCAAAAAATACAAAATAATAATCATATTGCAGAATTTAGTGTAAAAATCAAAGAAATAGCTAAAAAAAGTGCTGCAGTAAAAACTGAAAAAGAAGCAAATGCTTTAAAAATTGAAGAAGATATAGCTAAAGAGCAACTTGATGCAGCAAATGAAGAAATAGAAAGATTAGATAAAATTTTAGAAAATAAAGAAAAATTCATACAAGAATTACAAGCTAAAAGAAGCGAACTTGAAAATGAAGTGGACCAAATTGATGCTCAAACTAAAGCTGTATTAGTAGATATTGAAAAAGATAGATTACAAATTTATGATAAAAAAGTTAAACTAATGGGTGAAATAAATCAAAAAGTTTTAACTTTTTATGAAAAAATCAGAAAATGGGCGGGAAATAGCGCTGTAGTTCCTGTAAAAAAACATGCTTGTTATGGCTGTTTTATGAGAATTTATGACAAAACTTATTTAGCAGTTTTAAAAGGCGATGAAATAGTAACTTGCCCACATTGTGGAAGAATTTTATATAAAGAAAAAGAAGAAAATCAAAATTGATTTTTTTTTATTATATTTTTGCTGTGATTGTATATGTAATCACAGCTCCTTTTTTATTGATTTTAAGTTTTTGCAAGGAAAAATATAAAATATCATTAAAATCAAGATTTTTTCTTTACAAAAATTTAAAACAAAAACAAGGTGATGTATATTTTCATGCTTGTTCTTTTGGTGAGATTAAAAGCCTTATTCCTTTAATAAAACTTTTTCCAACTTGTAAAATTTCAACCATCACTCAAACCGGTTTTAGCGAAGCTTTAAAATATTCTAAAAAAGTAAATTTTTTCCCATTTGAAATTTTCGTGCCTTTTTGGATAAGACCTTGTAAAGTTTTGGTTATTTTTGAAGCAGAGCTTTGGCTTATGCTCGTGTTTATGGCTAAATTTTACAATGCAAAAGTGATTTTGTTAAATGCTAGAATTAGTGATAGATCTTTAAAAAATTACAAGCGTTTTAGTTTTTTTTATCGTTTGATTTTTAAATATATTGATGTTGTATTTGCACAAAGTCAAAAAGACAAAGAAAGATTAGAGTGTCTGGGTGCTAAAAATGTTATAGCATATAAAAATATCAAAGCTAATATAAAACAAGAGCAAGTGAAAAGCTATGCTAAACCTAAAGCTAGAATTATTATATTTGCTAGCACACATGAAAATGAAGAGCGATTATTGCTTAATGAAATTAAATTAGAAGAAAATGATAAATTGATTATTGCCCCAAGACATCCGGAGCGCTTTGGTGAAGTTGAGGAAATTTTAAAAGATTTTTGTCAAAAAAATCACTATAATATGCAAAAATTTTCAGACTTTACTTTAAGTGAAAATGATTTTGCAAATTTTTTTAATGCTAAATGTTTATTATTAGATACTTTAGGTGAGTTAGAAAGTTTTTATAAGATTAGCGATGTGGTTTTTTTATGTGGCTCTTTTATAAACAATATAGGTGGACATAATCCTATAGAAGCAGCTAGATGGAATAATATTATTATTTCAGGGAAATATTTTTTTAATCAAGAAAGTTTATATCAAGAAGTTGATGGTTTGTATATTTGTGAGAATGTAAAAGATATAAATGTTTTTTTAAAGCAAAAATTATTACAAGCGCAAGTCAAAGAACAAAGTGATTTAAGTGAAGTTATATTAAATATAAAAGAAGGTTTAGATGCAAGAAAAAGCTTATAAATTGCTTGCAATGCAAGAAAAGATTTCTAATAATACAGCAAAAGATTTGATTGACAAAGGCTGTGTTTTTGCTATGGGTAAAAAGGTTGTTATAGCTAGAGCTTTGATGAGCTCAAAAACAAGATTTGTTGTACAAAAAATAAAAAAAGCAAAAATACTTTTTGAAGACGATAAAATCATAGCCTTAAATAAGCCTTATGGGGAAATTAGCGAGAATTTAGAAGGTGTTTATAAGGCTAAATTAATCAATAGGCTTGATAAAGAAACAAGTGGGGTTTTACTTTTAAGCAAAGATGAGGAGTTTAGATTAAAATGCATTCAAGAGTATAAAAAACAAAATGTTTATAAAAGCTATTTAGCTATTGTTGATGGAGTAATTGCTGAAGAACTTGAAATTTGTGAAAAAATAACTACTATAAAAAACAAATCTGGAGCCTTTAGTAAAATCGATAAATTTGGCTTAGAAGCTCATACCCAAGTTATACCTTTAATGGTAAATGCAAAAAAAACTTTAATAAAAGCAGTCATTAAAACAGGTAGAACACATCAAATTAGAGTGCATTTAAATCATATAAAACATGGTATTATAGGTGATGAAAAATATGCAAAAATTAGCTCTTCTAGAATGTATTTGCACTCTTATGAAACGCATATTTTTGATTATCAATTTAAAGCCTTGCTTGATGAGAGTTTTAATGCTTATGGTTTTGAAATAAAAAATTTAAATTTTTAAAGGCGTTTAAAGCTAAAAGGGTTTATAATTTAGCTTTTTAAAATTTTAATAAAGGGAAAATAAAGTGTTTGAAATAGTTAGTGAGTCATTTAAATCCGCAGTTAATAAACTTCGTTTTGTTGATGATGAAAAAGCTTTAAAAAATGCTCTTGACACTTTAAAAAAAGCCCTTTTAAAAGCAGATGTACATCATAAAGTTACGAAAGAATTGCTTACTTTAGTAGAAAATGATGTAAAAACTAATGGTATAGGCCAAAAGCAATTTTTAGACTCAATTAAGAAAAATTTAGAAGAAATTCTTAGTGTTAAAGGTAAAAATCAAGGTTTTGTATTTGCTAGTAAGCCACCTACGGTTGTTTTGATGTGTGGTTTGCAAGGTGGTGGTAAAACTACTACTACGGTAAAAATTGCTAATTATTTAAAGCTAAGAAATAAAAAAGTATTAATTGCTGCATGTGACTTGCAAAGATTAGCTGCGGTAGAGCAATTAAGACAACTCACTCAAGCTAATGAGCTTGATTTATTTTTCATAGAAAATGAAAGTAATCCTTTAAATGTAGCTAAACAAGCTTTAGAAAAAGCAAAAAATTCTATGTATGATGTTTTGCTTGTAGATACTGCTGGTCGCTTGGCGATCGATACAGCTTTGATGAATGAGCTTAAAGAAGTAAAAGCTATTTTAAATCCTGATGAAGTATTTTATGTAGCTGATGCTATGAGTGGTCAAGATGGAGTTAAGACAGCAAGTAGTTTCAATGAAGCTTTAGAAATTACAGGGGTTATTTTAAGTAAATTTGATGCAGATACCAAAGGTGGTGTTGCACTAGGTATAGCTAAACAAGTTGGTGTGCCTTTAAGATTTATTGGTGTTGGTGAGAAAGTAGCTGATTTAGAAGTATTTATCCCTGATAGAATTGTTAATCGTATCATGGGTGAGGGTGATTTAGCGACTTTGGCTGAAAAAACTGCAGCGATCATTGATGAAAAAGAAGCAAAAAAACTAAATAAGAAAATCAAAAAAGGCGAATTTAATTTTAATGACTTTTTAAATCAAATGGAAAGCGTTAAAAAGCTTGGTAGTATGAAATCAATCATTGGTATGATACCTGGTTTATCATCTATGGCAGCAAATATTAAAGATATTGACTTAGATAATTCTAAAGAAATTATTCATATTAAGGCAATGATTTCATCAATGACACCAAAAGAAAGAGAGAATCCTGATTTATTAAACAATGCAAGAAAGCGACGTATTGCAGAGGGTGCTGGTTTATCTCAAATGGAAGTAAATCGCTTTTTAAAACAATTTAGTAATGCAGCTAAGCTGGCAAAGAAATTTTCAAATAAAAAAGGAATGGAAAATTTTATGAATATGTTGCAGCAAGCTAAAAGACCACAATAATTAAAGCTTTTTTATGGATATATGAGTTAAAATATCTATAACAAAATTTTAATTTTTTTAGGAGTATTAAAATGACAGTAATCAGACTTACAAAAATGGGACGTAAAAAAAGACCATTTTATCGTATAGTTGTAACTGATAGTAGAAAAAGACGTGATGGTAGCTGGATAGAAAGCATTGGATATTACAATCCTATGGTTGAGCCTGAAGTGGTAAAATTTGATGCTGAGCGTTTAGCTTATTGGAAAAGCGTAGGTGCAAAATTAAGCGATAGAGTAGCAGCTATTACAAGCAAATAAAAATGGTTGAAAATTTTTTAAGAGAATACGCAAAATTAATTGTTGATTTTCCTGAAAAAGTTGATATACAAAGACAAAATTTAGAAAACAATTTTGCTGAAATTATCATTTATGTCGATCCATCTGATACTGGTAAGTTGATCGGAAAAAATGGAAAATTAATCAACGCAATAAAAACAGTCATTATGGCTTACAAAGTTAAAGATGCAACTTCATATCGTATAACGGTAAAAGCCATTGAAGAATGATTTAGTCCAAGTTGCTAAACTTGGGAAAAGTGTTGGTTTAAAAGGTTATGTAAAATTACATAATCTTAGTGATTTTTATGAGCAGTTTAAAATAGGTGCTAAATTTTTTGATATTAATCAGAAAATTTACACCATAAAGGCTTTTGATAAAACTAGATCTTTAGTTTTATTTGAAGGCTTTGAGAGTGTTGAGGCTGCTAAAACCTTAACTAATATTACTCTTTTTCAAACTATTGAAGCTACAAAAGAAACTTGTAAATTAAAAAAAGATGAGTATTTTTATTTTGACATAATTGGATGTGATGTTATTGAAAATGAGCAAAAATTAGGTGTAGTTGAAGACATTTTAGAAAATGGAGCGGGGTTTTTATTTTGTATAAAATGTGATGAAAAACTACAAACAAAGGTTAAAAATTTTTATATTCCTTATGTTGATAAATATATTCAAAAAGTTGATGTAGAAAATAAAAAGATATTCACACAATCTGCTTTAGATATTTTAGAAAATTCATGAAATATACTTTTGTAAGTTTATTCCCAGAGCTTATTGAACCTTATTTTCAAACTTCTATTTTGGCAAGGGCAAAAGAAAAGGGGATATTAGAATTTGCTTTTGTAAATCCTAGAAATTTTACCACAAACAAGCACTTTAAAGTAGATGATTATAAAATAGGAGGAGGTGCAGGGCTTTTGCTACAAGCTCAGCCTTTGTATGATTGCTTAATGCATATTAAAAAGCAAGATAAAAATGTTCATTTTGTTTTTCTTTTGCCTTGTGCTAAGACTTTTAAGCAAATTGATGCTAAAAGATTAAGCAAGAAAGATCATATTTGTTTTGTAAGTAGTAGATATGAGGGGTTGGATGAGCGCATTGTGGAAGAATTTGCTAATGAAGTATTTTCTATAGGTGATTTTATACTTACAGGTGGAGAATTAGCGTCTTTGGTGATGTGTGATGCTATTAGCAGAAATATTCAAGATGTTCTTGGAAATAGTGAAAGCTTAAGTGAGGAAAGTTTTGAAAATGACTTATTAGAAGCTCCATCGTTTTCTAAACCTTTTATTTTTGAAAAGGAAAATAAAAAATTTTATGTGCCTTCAGAGTTTTTAAAGGGAAATCACGCTAAAATCACAGCTTTAAAAACTACTTTGGCGTCTTGCAAAACGAAATATTTTCGTCCTGATTTGTATCAAAAGCATGAACGCAAATTTTAAGGAATATCGTTATGAAAAATAAATACATTGAGCAATTTGAGCAAAAACAAATTGAAGGTAAAAATGTTCCAGAATTTCGTGCTGGAGATACTTTAAGACTTGCTATTCGCATTAAAGAAGGCGATAAAACAAGAATTCAAAATTTTGAAGGTATTTGTATAGCACGTAGAGGAAATGGTGTAGATGAAACTTTCATTGTACGCAAAATCGGCGCTAATAATGTAGGTGTTGAAAGAATTTTCCCTATTTATAGTGAAAGTTTAGAAAGTATTACAGTATTAAGAAGAGGTCGTGTACGTCGTGCTAGATTATTCTACCTAAGAGATAGAAGAGGCAAGGCTGCTCGTATTAAAGAACTTAAAAAATAAAAGTGAAATTTAGAACTCAAATATATGAAGTAATTTCTTGGGAACAAGAAATTCAAAATGGCATAAATATATCTAAGAAAATAGAAAATGCTTATGCTAAAGAAATCTGCATAACTATGTCAAAAGATAGCTTTATGAAAGATCATAAAGCACCTTTTGATATTACCATACAAGTGTTAAAAGGCTCCATTGATTTTGGAGTTTTAAATCAACAAATTCTACTTAAAACGCTAGATAGTATAAGTTTAAAGGCTCATGAAATCCATAATCTTTTAGCACTAGAAGATTCCATAGTGCGCTTAAGTTTATATAAGCAAGATAGTCTTGAACGCGTTGAAAGTGTTTTAAAATCTTAATTTAAGTCTCATTTTGTATAATTTTAGCTTACTAAAATGAGGAAGTTAAGCTATGAAATGGACTAAAGATTCTTGGAAAAATTATAAAATTCAGCAACAGCCACAATATCCTGATGAAAATGAATTACAAGATGTTGTTAAAAAATTAGAAAAATTACCACCGCTTGTTTTTGCAGGTGAGGTGGATAAGTTAAAAAAATCCCTTGTTAAGGTTGTAAATTCTCAAGCATTTTTACTCCAAGGAGGAGATTGTGCTGAGAGTTTTGTAAATTTTGGCGCTGATAATATAAGAGATATGTTTAAAGTTATGCTTCAAATGGCTATAGTACTTACTTTTGCAGGATCTTGTCCTATCGTTAAAGTAGGGCGCGTTGCAGGGCAGTTTGCAAAGCCAAGAAGTAGTGATTTTGAAGAGGTTGATGGGGTAAAGCTTCCAAGTTATCGTGGGGATATTATCAATGGTTTTGAATTTAATGAAAAATCAAGAATAGCTGATCCTAAAAGAATGTTAGAAGCATACTATCAAAGTGCTACAACTTTAAATTTATTAAGAGCTTTTTCAAGAGGTGGTTTAGCGGATTTAAGAGTAGTGCATAAGTGGAATTTGGGTTTTTTAAAAAAAGCAGAGCTTGGGAAAAAATATGATGAACTTAGTGAAAAAATCACTCAAGCTTTAGCCTTTATGCAAGCTTGCGGTATTACCGATACTCCAAATCTTTCTCAAACAGCCTTTTATACTTCTCATGAAGCCTTGCTTTTGCCTTATGAGGAAGCTTTAACTAGGGTAGATAGTTTAAGCGGGGAAATTTATGATTGTTCGGCACATATGCTTTGGATAGGTGAGCGTACTAGAAAGGCAGATGAAGCACATGTGCATTTTTTAAGTGGAGTAAAAAATCCACTTGGTGTTAAGCTTAGTGCTAATTATGATTTAGATGAGATAAAAAAGCTAGTAAGTATTTTAAATCCGCATAATGAAGCAGGAAGATTAAATTTCATCATCCGTATGGGATGTGATAAGATAGAAAATGCCTTGCCAAAATTATTTAAAGAGTTAAAACAAGAAGGGTTTAATATACTTTATAGTATTGATCCTATGCATGCAAATACGGTTAAATCAGGTAGTTTTAAAACAAGAGAATTTGATAAAATCATTCAAGAAGTGCGTGCGTTTTTTGAGATAGCTATGAATGAAGGAGTGTATCCTGGTGGGGTACATTTGGAAATGACAGGGCAAAATGTAACAGAATGTGTAGGAGGTTCTTTAAATATTACTCAAGAAGAACTTTCTAAACGCTATGAAACACAATGTGATCCAAGATTAAATGCTGACCAAGCTTTAGAATTAGCATTTATTATAGCAGACTTAGTTAAAAAGGCAAGAAAATGTTAAAATTTTATGGTATTAAAAATTGTAATAGTGTTAAAAAAGCCATGGATTATTTAAATTCTAAGCAAGTTGAATTTGAATTTTTAGACATTAAAAAGCTAGATGAAGAAACCTTGGATTTTTGGCTTAGTAAAAGGAGTGTTTTAGAGCTTGTAAATACAGCGGGTATGAGTGCTAGAAAATTAGGGTTAAATAAAGAAAAACTCCAAAATTTAAGCCAAGATGAGATTAAAGTGATGATTTTACAAAATCCAACGCTTATAAAACGCCCATTAATTGTAAAAGATGATGAAGTTTTTATAGCTAAAGAATATGAGAGC
>NZ_JANQDB010000006.1:0-104321 GCF_024723675.1 Campylobacter sp. 1569 | reverse complement strand
TTGTTTATCTTCTTGTTTATCTTCTTGTTTATCTTCTTGTTTATCTTCTTGTTTATCTTCTTGTTTATCTTCTTGTTTATCTTCTTGTTTATCTTCTTGTTTATCTTCTTGTTTATCTTCTTGTTTATCTTCTTGTTTATCTTGAGTTAAAAACTGATATTCCCCTGCTTTTACTCTTCTTTGAAATTCCTCATCTTGCTCAAGCTCTTTTCCTCTTTTAAAAACACTCAAACAAGCACATACAACACCAATTAAAAATGCTGGCATTACCACAGCTAATATTTGAACAAGCCCTACGCCACTAACAGCTAAAATAGCCACCATACCTGCAGTGGCTGCACTCATAGGAGAAGCCACCACGCCAATACCTGCTGCTATAACTGAAACCGAAAATGGTCTTTCAGGGCGAATTTTAGCTTGAGCAGCTACTTCAGCAATCACTGGATAAACAGAAAAAGCCACATAGGTAGTACCGCAAAAAATCGTGAAAGTAGAGCTAAACAAAGGTCACATAAAAACAATAGCTTGAGGTTTTTTCTTTAGAATTTTTTCTGCTATTTTTACTAGCAAATCAAGCCCGCCTATACTTTGTAAAACACTCACGCAAGTAATCACAGCAAGTATAATAAACACAACACTTACAGGAAGTGAAGCTGGTTGCATACCAAAGACCAAAACCAAAATACACATACCAAGCCCACCTGCAACCCCAAGTCCTATACCACCATATCTACCACCTATGGCTATCATAGAAAAAATGATGAAAAATTCTAATATAAAATAACATCCATTAATCTTATGCCTTATTTTGATCCAAAAGCTCTTTTGCATGTTCAATTTGCTCTAATACTACTTTTGTTCCTGTACCACCATAAGAAAGTCTTGCGTCTATACAAGTTTCTAAAGCAATTGCTTCATAAATATCTTCTTGGATATTTTCATTAAATTGATGGAATTCTTCCATGCTAAGCTCTTCAAGCATTTTTCCATGTTTAATACAATAATTTACAGCACCACCAACTATACTATGGGCTTCTCTAAATGGTATATTTTTTCTTACTAAATAATCAGCCATATCTGTGGCATTTGAAAATCCTTTTGCGGCTGCTGCTCTTGTATTATTAGCATTTACTTGCATTTTTTCTATCATAGGAGTTATGATTTTTAAACTTGCCATTAAAGTATCCATAGAATCATAAACTTGAGCTTTATCTTCACTCATATCAGTATTATAAGCTAATGGAATACCTTTCATAATAGTTAGCATTGCCATAACATTACCATACATTCTACCTGTTTTGCCACGCATTTTTTCAGCTACATCAGGATTTTTCTTTTGAGGCATTATGCTTGAACCAGTACAAAAATCATCACTTAATTCTATAAATTTAAAATCTTGACTTGAAAAAAGTATAAGCTCTTCACAAAAACGACTAAGGTGCATAAAACACATAGCAGCCACAGAAGTAAATTCAACCATATGATCTCTATCACTAACACTATCAATGCTATTTTCTGTTGGTTTAGTAAAACCTAGTTCTTTGGCACAAAAATGTCTGTCTATATTAAATGTAGTTCCACCAAGTGCAGCCGCTCCTAAAGGACACTCATTCATTCTTTTGTATAAATCTTCAAAGCGAGAATAATCCCTACTTAACATCCAAAAATACGCCATAATCCAATGTGAAAAAAGCACCGGCTGGCCCGTTTGTAAATGTGTATAACCTGGCATAATAGCTTTGATATTTTTTTGAGCTTGATGGATGATTTCTTCTTGCAAAGTAGTAATTTGAGTTAATACTTCTTTAATAACAGCTCTCATGTGAATTTTTGAATCAAGTGTAGTTTGGTCATTTCTACTTCTTGCAGTGTGAAGCTTTCCGCCTACTGGGCCTACGATTTGTGTCATTCTTTTTTCTACAGCCATATGAATATCCTCATCAGCTATATCAAAAACAAAGGTTCCATTTTGAATTTCTTCTCTGACTTGTTCTAAACCCTTGATGATAGTTTTTGCCTCATCCTCTTTTATAATGCCTTGTTTTGCAAGCATGGTGCAGTGAATTATACTTCCTTGTATATCAAAAGGAGCAAGTCTTGGCTCAACTGGCAATGATGCTGTATATTCTTCAACTAATTTATTTGTAGGTAAATCAAAACGTCCACCCCATAATTTCTCTGATTTTTGTGACATATTTATCCTTCTATTTACAAATAAAAGGATAATTTTATAATTTTTATTTTTTCAAAGAGTTTAACTTTTATCTCTTTTAAAAATTTTTAATATACCAAAAGCTATTTTTTTAAGAAAACTTTTTTTAGAATGCTTTGTTAAAAACTCTACTATATCTCTATGTCCAAACATTAGTGCAAAAGTAAAAGGTGTCATACCAAGACCATTGTTTTCATCAATATTTGCTCCATGTTCTACCAAAAGCTTACACATAGGCAAATATCCTTTAAAACAAACCCCTGCTAATGGGGTTTGTCCTCTATCATTTCTCTCATCTACTCTAGCATTATTTTCTAGCAAAAACTTAGCACATTCATAAGCATTATGATAACTTGCAAGCATTAAGAGACTATCACCTTTATGATTTTTTAAATTCACACTCAAACCTGCTTCTATCATAATCTTCAAATTTTGTAAATCATTTTTTCTTGCGTAATCAAAAGCCATAGTGCAAAGCTCTTGAATTCTTTTTTCTTCTTCATTGCTAAACATATTTTTCCTTTATAATCTTTAGTTTGCCACTTTAAAAGTGGCAAGTAAAAATTACATTTTTAAAGCTTTTTTAACACCATTTGCATATTCACTTGAAATTTTTTCAAAATGACTTAATGCTCTAGCAATGATTTTTTCTTCAACCCCATTCATAGAAGCTGCTATGTTTTTAAATAACTGCTCTTTTTGATCTTGATTCATTATATTAAATAAAGCTCTTGGTTGGGTGTAAAAATCATCATCAAGTGGAGCATATCTTTGTGCATTACCTTCAAGTGCTAAGTCAGGCTCAAGATAGCTTTTATCTTCTTTTGGACTATCATCATAACTATTTGGCTCATAATAAGCAAGGCCATTTTTATAGGTATCAAAATTCATAGCTCCTGCTACATTATAAGTATTTACTTCGCTTTTTGCACGATTAACTGGTAATAAATGATAATTTGTTCCTATGCGGTATCTATGTGCGTCAGGATAAGAAAAAATTCTAGCTTGCAGCATTTTATCAGGACTAAAACCAATACCAGGAACGATATTGCTTGGACTAAATGCAGCTTGTTCTACTTCATTAAAATAGTTTTGCACATTTTTATTAAGTACTAATTCACCTACTTCAATTAAAGGCACAATACTATGTGGCCAAACTTTAGTTAAATCAAAAGGATTAAAACCTAGTTTTTCTACCTCATCTTCTTTTAAAACTTGAATTTGGAAAGTCCATTTTGGAAAATCTCCTTTTTCAATAGCTTCGTATAAATCTCTTTGATGACTTTCTCTATCATTTGCTATTAAATTTGCCGCTTCTTCATTAGTTAAATTTTTAATACCTTGCTTGGTTTTAAAATGAAATTTCACCCAAAATCTTTCATTTTTATCATTAATCAAACTATAAGTATGACTTCCAAAACCATGCATATGACGATAGCTTGCAGGAATTCCTCTATCACTCATTAAAATAGTAACTTGGTGTAAGCTTTCAGGACAAAGGCTCCAAAAATCCCACGCAGCATTATTACTTCTTAGATGAGTTCTTGGATCTCTTTTTTGAGTATGAATAAAATCAGGAAATTTATATGCATCTCTTATAAAAAATGTCGGAGTATTATTACCTACTAAATCCCAATTTCCTTCTTTAGTATAAAATTTAATAGCAAAACCTCTCACATCTCTTTCTGCATCAGCTGCACCTGCTTCACCTGCAACGGTTGAAAATCTTATAAATAAAGGTGTATTTTCTCCAAGCTGTAAAACTTTTGCTTTGGTGTATTGAGAAATATCTTTTGTGATTTTAAGCTCCCCATAAGCACCACTTCCTTTTGCATGCACTGTTCTTTCTGGAATTCTTTCTCTATTTTGATGAGCAAGTTTTTCAAGCAAAATATAATCTTGCATTAAAAGCGGACCTTTAGCGCCTGCACTTAGTGAATTTTGGTTATCAGCTATGATATTTCCGAAATCATTTGTTAGTTTTTTCATTGTATCTCCTTTTTAAATAATAATTTTTATTATTTGATAAATTATATCCCTATATTATTAAAATAAAATTAAACGATAAAAATTATCATTATTTGAAGATCCAGGTATAAAATATTGTTATTTTCAAAAAAATAATCTTTTTTTAAGCATAATTATTTTTATTTTGTATTAAAATTGTTAAAAAATAAGAATAAATATTCTTATTTTAAATATTTTTACTACAAAATTAATAAAAAAAGGAGAGCTTATGGATAAGGAAACAAGAACTTATTATATTAAATTAGTTAAATTTCTTGCAGAAGCCTTAGGAAGAAATTATGAAATAGTCTTACATGATGTAAGCGAAGATGGAGCTAATATAGCAGAAATTGCTAATAACCATATTAGTAAAAGAACTATAAATTCGCCTCTAACTGGTTTTGCGATTGAAATGATTAAAAACAAAATCTATTTAGAACGTGATTATATAACACATTATAAAACCTCAGCTAAAAGCTCACAGGTAATGTCTGGATCTACATTTTTTATTAAAAAAGATGAAAAACTTGAAGGTTTGCTTTGTATTAATCATGATACTTCAGCATTTAAAAAAATCTCTGATGAAATTTTAAATCTTGGAAATATTTATGATAATTCTTATGAAAGTCCTGAGCAAGAAAATAAAGAATATATAAAACTTGATTTAGAAGAAATCGTTGAAGATATTACGGGTATGGATATTGAAAGTTTTAAAAGCAAAAGCTTAAAACCAAAAGAAAAGCAAAAAATGATAGCTAGTTTATACGAAAAAGGCGTGTTTAATGTAAAGGGTGTTATTCCTAAGGTTGCTGAGCTTTTGAGTATTTCAGAACCTAGTGTTTATAGACATTTACAAAAGATTAAATAATCATCATTTTAAAAAAATATAATTTTTGATACAATAACACTTTAAAATTTTATAAAAGGAAAAATATGGCTGATGATATGATGGATGAACAAGGCGAATCAAAGAAAAAAGGTGGTAATACTTTAGTAATCATTATCGTTGTATTTTTATTTGTATTTTTGCTTGTAATTGTAGGAGCAATTGCTTATTTAATGTTTAGCGGTGGTTCTGAAGAAAATCCTGCTCCACAAGCTGAAGAAAGTGCACAAGTTGCGCAAACTCCTAAAAAAACAAATGCAGTAGCAGCTAGAGGGAGTGATTATGCAAATATTGGCGTGATGTATCCTTTAGCACCTTTTACACTAAATTTATTAAGTGATGGTGGATCAAGATATGTAAAATGCACCATTCAACTTGAACAAAATGTTGAAACTCTAACTCCTGAGCTTGATAAAAAAGTTGCTATTATTAGAGATATTATCATTAGAACTTTAACTTCAAAAACCTTTGAAGAAGTAAGCACCACAAAAGGCAAAGAAAGATTAAAAGATGAATTAACTGGTAAAATTAATGAGGTTTTAACTGATGGTTTTATCAAAAATATTTATTTTACTGACTTTGTAGTATCTTAATGATAGGCTGTGACATAGTCGTATGCTCTCGCATAGAAAAAATTTATGAAAGACATAAAACGCTTTTCTTGGATAAATTTTTATCCAAGCAAGAGCAAAGTTATATAAAAAATACCAACACTCTAGCAGGATTTTGGGCTATTAAAGAAGCTGCCTCTAAAGCTTTGGGAGTTGGAATTTCCAAAGAATGTTCTTTTTTTGATATCATCATCTCTAAAGATAATAAAAATGCTCCACATATTAGTTTTTCTCAAAAAGTTATGCAAGAATTTAATATAAAATCAGCAAGTGTAAGCGTAGCGCATGATGGGGGTTTTGCTATAGCAGTAGTGGCTATAGAAACTAAGCAAGGTTAAAACCTTGCTTTACATATAAAGCCCACCATTGACTTTTAAAATTTCTCCTGTGATATAAGAAGAATGATCGCTTAACAAAAATGCCACAGCTTGAGCTACTTCACTTGCATCCGCAAAACGCTTTAAAGGGATATTATTAATATAATTTTGTTTTATTTCATCACTTAAAACTTCAGTCATATCACTTTTTATAAAACCTGGGGTAATGCAGTTATATCTTATATTTCTTGCTGCGCCTTCTTTAGCAAAAGATTTTGTTAATGCTATCATACCGCCTTTACTAGCACTATAATTAGTTTGGCCTGCATTTCCCATTTCTCCAACTATAGAAGCAATATTTACAACCGCACCAAAACGCTTTTTACTCATAGTTTTTAATGCCTCTCTACAACCTAAAAAGCTTGAATTTAAATTAGCATTAATCACTGAAGAAAAATCATCCATACTCATTCTAAGTGCTAATTTATCATTAGTAATACCCGCATTATTAACTAAGTAACTAAGTTCACCATCACTTTCTATTATGGTTGCAATAGCGCTTGTAAATTCTTCTTCAACACTTGCATCAAATTTAATCACAGCTGCAGTGCCACCACTTTTTTCTATCTCTTCTTTTAACGCATCAGCAAGCTCAGGCTTGCTTCTATAATTAATCCAAACTTTTAAACCATAACTTGCTAATTCTTTAGCTATTGCTGCACCTATACCTTTACTTGCACCTGTTATCAAAACATTTTTTCCACTAAATTTCATTGTTCTCCTTTAAATTAAAATAAAGCCTCATCCATTTCTTTTGGAATAGGCAAGTTTAAAATTTTAAGCACGCTTGGTGCTATATTACTAAGCCCCATACCCTCTTTGAGTTTATCTACTCCTTTAGCTTCTACAAAAGCAAAAACATCAAAGGTTGTGTGATTAGTGAGCATATTTTCATTTTCATCCCTCATCGCTTCACAGTTTCCATGATCTGAAGTAATAATAAAAGCATAATCATACTCTCTTGCTTTAGCAATAACCCTACCTAAACACTCATCCACACATTCAACCGCACTAATTGCAGCTTCAAAATCACCCGTATGTCCTACCATATCACCATTTGCAAAATTTACTACGATAAAATCCATGCCATTTTCTATACCCTTAAGTACCTCATCTGTGACTTCTTTAGCACTCATTTGAGGTTTTTCATCGTATGTTTTTACCTTAGGACTTGGGATTAAAACTCTTGTTTCATTGCATTCTAATTCTTCTTTTCCCCCATTAAAGAAAAAAGTTACATGAGCGTATTTTTCTGTCTCAGCTGTGTGAAGTTGGCTTAAATTTGCATTAGCTATCACAGAAGCTAAAGTATTATTTAATTCTTCTTTTTCAAACATCACAGGCAGTTTAAAACTCTCATCATACAAACTCATAGTAATGGCATTTTTTACAAGCACTTCTTTTGGAAATTCATTAAAGCTTTCTTGAGTTAAAGAAGCAACTAATTGACGCATTCTATCATTTCTAAAATTGATAAAAATCACACCATCTTCAGTCTTAATTCCATCAAAGTTTTGACTAATAACTGGGCTTAAAAACTCATCTGTGATATTTTCATCATAGCTTTTTTGTATAAATTGTGCAAAATCATCACACTTTGGTGCCTTAGCAAATAAAGCATCATAATAAGACTTAACCCTATCATAGCGCTTATCTCTATCCATAGCATAAAATCTTCCCGATAAAGAAGCAAAATTAACCCTTTCTTTTTCACAAAATTCCTGTAAAGATTTTATAAATTCTAAACCTGAATTTGGAGGACAATCCCTACCATCGCTAATTGCATGTGCAAAAACTTCTTTATTTTCTTGCTTACAAATTTTTAAAAGTGCATTAAAATGTGTATGCATAGAATGCACCCCACCATCACTATAAAGCCCTATAATATGCACTCTTTTACATTTTTGCAATAAATCTTTTAAAGCCTTATTATCTTTTAAAGTGTCATTTTCTATGGCTTTATTTATCTTGACTAAATTTTGATAGATTATGCGTCCACTACCTATACACATATGCCCTACTTCGCTATTACCCATTTGACCTTCAGGTAAGCCAACTGCCAAACCACTTGTTTTTATCAAAACATTAGGGGTATTTTCAAAAAGCTTATCATAAGTTGGCTTTTTAGCATGAAAAAAAGCATTATAGTTTGAATTTGTATTATGTCCTATACCATCTGTGATTATCAAAATACATTTTTGACTCATTTTTTACTCTTTTTTATAATTTATTTATGTGATTTTACTAAAATTATGCTTTTAAAAAACAAATACAAGGTTAAAATTTTGCTTTATCTTACAGAATATACAAATTATATGTTTTTTTCTTATATTAGCGTGCGTGCTGGTTTTGCATTTTTTATCGCTTTATTTTTGAGTTTATATTTAATGCCAAAATTTATCAAATGGGCTCAAAATAAAAAAGCAAATCAACCTATTTATGAATACGCTCCACAATCACACCAAGCCAAATCTCATACCCCTACTATGGGCGGGCTTGTTTTTATCTTTGCTACTATCATAGCAAGTGTTTTAAGCGCTGATTTAAATAATAGTTTTGTAATCGTTGGATTATTGTGTTTGATGTTATTTTGTACTATAGGCTTAGTCGATGATTTGGGTAAGATTTTAAAAAAAGACAATCACGCAGGACTAAGCCCAAAAATGAAACTTCTAGGACAATTTAGTGCTGCTTTTATCTGTGTTGGATTATTATATTTATTTGATATAAATACTGAATTTTATTTACCTTTTTATAAACATGCTATTTTTGATGGTGGTATGTTTATGCTGTTTTTATGGATTTTAGTTATTGTATCAAGCTCTAATGCTGTGAATTTAACTGATGGGCTTGATGGGCTTGCAACCGTGCCTTCTATATTTTCTCTTTTAAGCCTTGGTGCTTTTTTATATTTAAGTGGAAATGCTATTTATAGTTCTTATTTATTTTTACCTAAAATTCAAGGTCTAGGAGAACTTGTGGTGCTAAGCTCAGCTTTAGTTGGTGCGCTTATGGGATTTTTGTGGTATAACTGCTATCCTGCACAAGTTTTTATGGGAGATAGTGGGAGTTTAAGCATAGGGGCGTTTTTAGGCTATCTTGGCATAGTAAGTAAAAATGAAATTTTACTTTTACTGATAGGTTTTGTATTTGTTTTAGAAACTATTTCAGTGATTTTACAAGTAGGAAGTTTTAAAATCTTTAACAAAAGAGTATTTAAAATGGCACCTATTCATCATCATTTTGAAAAAATAGGTTGGGTGGAAAATAAAATCATCGTGCGTTTTTGGATGATAGCCTTACTTGCAAATATCATTGCATTAATTAGTATAAAGTTAAGATAATGAAAATTTCACTTTTTGGATACGGAAAAACAACTAAAGCTTTTGCACAGCGTTTTGGAAATTGCGATATTTATGATGATCATTTTACAAGTATAAGTAAGGATGAATTTAACAATACACTTTTACCACCTTGTGAATTTGATCCTTTAAAAAGTGACTTAGAAATTCCAAGTCCTGGCTTTCCAAATAATCATTCTCTCATACAGCAAGCAAGAAATTTAAGCAGTGAGTATGATTTTTTTTATGATGGTATGCCAAAAAGTGTTTGGATAAGCGGAACAAATGGCAAAACCACCACCACTCAAATGACACATCATCTTTTAAAACACATCAATGCACAAATGGGAGCAAACATAGGAACTCCTTTAGCACAAATGGACGCTAATGCTAAATTATGGATTTTAGAAAGTTCATCTTTTTCGCTTTTTTACACCAAAATAGCTAAACCTGAAATTTATGCACTTTTACCTATCACACCTGATCATCTTTCTTGGCATAAAAGCTTTAAAAATTATGAGCAAGCAAAGCTTAGTGTGCTTAAAAGAATGAATGAAAATGATGTGGTAATTTTACCTAAAAAGTATGAGGCTTATCCAACCCATGCTTATGTTATAAGCTATGAAGATGAGCAAGATTTAGCTAAAAAAATGCAAATTGATTTAGAAAAAATTCATTTCAAAACCCCATTTTTGCTTGATGCACTTATTGCCTTAAGTATAGAAAAAATCATACTAGATCGTTGCTCTTATGAGCTTTTAAATGAGTTTAAAATAGAAAAAAATAAACTTGAAGAAATATTTGATCATAAAAATAGACTTTGGGTAAATGATACTAAAGCAACTAATTTGGATGCTAGTTTAGCTGCTCTTAAACGCTATAAGGATAAAAAAATTCATCTTATCATAGGTGGCGATGATAAGGGAGTGGATTTAAGTGCTTTGTTTGCTTTTATGAAAGAGCTTGATATAGAGCTTTATGCCATAGGAAAAAGCACTAATAAAATGCTTGAATATGCTAAAAATGCTAATTTAAAAGCACATTTTTGCGAGTTTTTACCTAAAGCAGTAGAAAAAATCAATCAAAACTTAACTAATGATGAAGTAGCTCTATTAAGTCCTGCTTGTGCAAGCTTAGATCAGTTTAAATCTTACGAAGAAAGAGGAGAGCTTTTTAAAAAATGTATTCAAGAATTAAGCTAAATCTTTTTGAATACAAAATTTTAAAAACTCACATAAATTTATAAATTTCTCGCTTGGCTCTTTATTTTTATGATAAATCAAGCAAAGCTCTCTTGAAATTTTAAAATTTTTTAATCTTACTTCAAATAAGCTTTTAGCTTCAAGCTCTTCTTTAACGCTAAATTTAGGTAAAACCGCTAAAAAATTACCTTTTTTAACTAACTCTTTTATCATAGCAGTTGAGTTTAACTCATAAGCTAAATTAAGCTTTATATCTTTAGGCAAAGCATTTAAAAACACTTCTTTTGCGCCAGAACCTTGCTCGCGACTTAGCCATTTAAAATCCTTTAACTCATCTATGAAAAATTCTTTTTTGAAGTCATTTTTACTCACCACAATAAGCTCATCATCACAAATTTTAACCTTTTTTATATCCTTATCTTTACAAATTCCTTCAATCAAACCTATATCTATTTCTTTATCTAAAATATCTTTGATGATATTTTGGCTATTATCCAAGGACAAATTTAGTTTGATATTTTCTTCCTTTTGATCTAAAAAAGATCCTAGTAAATAAGTACCTACATTTTGACTAACTTTCATACTTATTTCATAGCTTTGATCATCTTGCATTGCTTTTTCAATGCGCTCAAATTCTAAAATCAAAGGAGTAATTTGTTTTAAAAAAACTTTTCCTTTTTCATTTAAGCTTAAAAATTTAGCATTTCTATCAAAAAGCTTGGTGTTTAAACTTTTTTCAAGTTCAAATATAGCTAAAGACAAAGCAGATTGAGTTATATTTAATTCTTTAGCACAAGCTCTTAAATTTAAATTTCTACACAAGGCTTGAAAATATTTTATTTGTTTAAAAGTCATAAGCACTCTTTTGATAAATATTTTTAATCATTATATCAAATAAAATTAATTTTACTTATCATAAAAAAATCATTAAGATTACAAAAAACAAAATAAGGAAAAATTCATGCATAAAAATGTATATAAACATAGAAAATTTGAAGCTTTTTTACTGCTTTTTACTCTTGCCTTTTGTACTTTTGCTATTTCTGAGCTTAATTTTTTTAAAAATCTTGGAATTTCAGCTTTAATCATAGCTGTAATTTTAGGAGCTTTAATAGGAAATTTAGCACATCAAAATGCAAATTTACTTAAAAAATCAGGAGTTTTAAACATAGCAACAAAAGAAATTTTAAGACTTGGGATTATACTTTATGGCTTTAGAATTACTTTTAATGATTTAGAAAAAGTTGGATTAAATGGAATTTTATTGGCATTTTTAGTGGTATTTTCTACCTTTTTTATAGGACTTTTGCTAGGAAAATTATTCAAACTTGATCTTAAAGAAAGCATACTTATAAGTAGTGGCTCAAGCATTTGTGGAGCAGCTGCTGTGATGGCTAGTGAAAGCATTGTTAAAGGTGGCTCTGCTAAAGTTGGCGTGGCAGTTTGCACTGTGGTGGTTTTTGGAACTTTAGGGATGTTTTTATATCCTTTGGCTTGGAATTTGGGTTGGTTTGATTTTTTTAATTTAAAGCAAATGGGCTATTTCATGGGAGCAAGCTTGCATGAAGTTGCACATGCTGTTGCAGCAGGTGAAGCTGTGCAAGCAGGAGATGGTGCTGTCATAGAAAAAATGATGCGTGTTTTAATGTTAGTACCTTTTTTGATTTTCTTAAGTCTTTTTTCATTAAAATTTCTAAGCAAAAATAATGAAAAAATTTCCATTAAAGCAAATATTCCTTATTTTGCTTTGTGGTTTTTATTTGCTTGTGGTATTAGCTCACTTGAAATATTAAATACCGATTTTGCACTTAACTATATAAAACCAAGCATACAAACCATAGACACACTTTTACTTTCTATGGCTATGGTAGCTTTGGGAGTGAATATTCATAAAAATGTTTTAAAAAATGCAGGTTTTAAACCATTTTTAATGGCATTGTTGCTTTTTATTTGGTTAATCTTTATATCAATTAGCTTAATTTTCTTATTAAATTTATAATATGTTTCATAATGAAACATATTATAGCATTTTATATTTTTTTATTAATTTAATATTTATTTTTTTCTATTTTATGTTTAATTAGTATTATAATTTTAAAGAGAAATTAAACATAAAAAGGAGCTAACATGTTCACGCCTAAAACAAAAAGCGAATTAGTTGCTCTTGTTAGAGAAGAGCTTATTACCTTAGATGAAATCGATGTAAGCTTAATCACGGATATGTCTTATTTATTCTACTATTCTACTAGGACTAATTTTAATGGTATAGAAAAATGGGATGTATCAAATGTTAAAGATATGTCTTATATGTTTTATTGCTGCAAAAGCTTTAATCATGATATTTCTAAATGGAATGTTAGAAATGTTGAAAACATGGAAGGAATGTTTTTTGATTGTGAATCTTTTGATCAAGACTTATCTTCTTGGAATATGTCAAATGTTAAAGATACCAAGTATATGTTTTGTAATTGTCTTAAATTTAATCATAAAGTAGAAAATTGGGATGTGCATAATGCCATTACAATGGCACATATGTTTGAAAACTGTAAACAATTTGATCAAGATTTATCAAGATGGGATGTACACAATGCTAAAACAATGGCATTTTTATTGCATAATTGTACTAATTTTCACTATGATGTTAAAAAATTAGATATTGATAAAAATTGTAATATTCAAAAAATACTAGGACATGAAGAAATACAAAATAAATATGCTATAAAACATTGATCGCAAGGTAAGCTATTGCTTACCTGCTTGATTAATCCAAAGCCCCATAGCAATGACAACAATAACCTGCCCTAAAAATCCTTGAAATACACTAAATAATCTTAACAAAGAACTAACGGGCGTTACATCGCCAAAACCTATCGTTAGCATAGTAACTCCACTAAAATAATAACAATCAACCAAACCTTTTATTCTATTTTGAATTTGAGGTTTTAAGTCATCATCTAAAGACCAAAAATTATGAATTCCTCTTATAGGGGTTTGAAACTGTACCTCTATAACTTTTTCTTGTAAATCTACAATATCTAAATTTTCATTTTTTTGAGTAGCAATTAACATTCTATTATAATTATCTACATCACAAGAAAAATAATACAAATTCCCATACGCAAACCATATCAAAACATAAGCATATAAAATAATAAAAAATTTTTCTTTAATATTAATCTTACTACTAAAAGCAGCCCAAATACTAATAAGCAAAAACATCATCAATGCTATAGCTACCATAATAGGAATAATATTTAAAATTAAAAATAAAATTTCAGAAGTAATTTTACCCGTTGCATAAATAGCAAGCTCATCAAATAAAAAACTACAAAATAAAGGCACTACAGCAAGCAAAGTCCAAACAAAAAGAAATCGTTTGGTACTTTTATGATAAATGCCAATATAATGATTTAAAAGTCTATGATATAGCATTAGCGAATCAGTAATAAAGGTTTTTTAGCCTTAGTTAAAATATCATTTGTCAAACTACCAAATAAAATACTTTTTAACCAGTGATGCGAATAAGCCCCCATGATCAATAAATCTATATCATTTTGTTCACCAAAATCAAATAAAGCCTGAGTAATCTCTCCACTTAAATGCTGAGTTTGTACATTTAAATTTGCTTCTTTAAAAATTTGACTTACTTGAGCTAATAACTCACAAGAAGCTTTTTCATCTTTAGATACATTTACCACATAACGTTTTGCTTTTTTAAAAATAGGTCTTTTAATGGCTTGCTCTATGGCCTTTTTAGCCAAATTACTCCCATCATAAGCCATCATCACGCTTTTAATCTCTTTAAAAGCAGAATTTACAAGCAAAATAGGTACATTTAAAGCTCTTACTAGTTCTTCTGTATGAATGCCTATTTTATTTTTCTTACCTCCACCTTTTAAACCTGCTATGGCTAATCTTATTTGATCATTATATTCTTTTAAAACTTCTTCTAAATCTCCATCTTTTTGCACACTAAAGCATTCTTTTACGCCTTGTTCTTTTGCATAAGCACAAAATTCTTCTAAAATTCTTTGCCCTTTTTTGCAAAGATTTTCATTTTTTTGGCTTTGCTCTTCTACTAAATCTTCAATCACACACCCACTAGCACCTATACCAAAACTACAAGCTAATTCAGCATTAGTAAAATTTGGTTCTATGGTATATAAAAACATTAAAGGTAAATCTAGCTTTTTAGCTAAATACACCCCATAATGCAAACTTTCCCTACAAGGCTCTAAAACATCTACACAAACTAGAATTTTTTCCATTTAATATCCTTTTGTAGTATTAATCTTGTGCTTTTTGCGCTATTAAAACACCTTCTATGATTTTTTTAATATCCCCATCTAAGATATTATCAACCTGTGAAAAAGCTTCATTTGAGCGTGTATCCTTGACCTGTTGATAAGGAAAAAGTACATAAGAGCGGATTTGATGGCCCCAGCCTATCTCACTTTTTTCGCTTGAATTTGCTTCATCTTGTTGTTTCATAAGCTCAAGCTCATAAAGGCGTGATTTTAGCATTTTAAAGGCTGTGGCTTTGTTTTTATGTTGGCTTCTATCGTTTTGACATTGCACTACTATACCACTTGGCATATGAGTTATACGCACTGCTGATTCAGTTTTATTAACATGCTGCCCACCTGCTCCGCTTGCTCTATAATAATCAATCCTTATATCTTTTTCTTCAATTTCTATTTCTATATCATCATCAAGTTCAGGTGAAACCATCACACTAGAAAAACTCGTATGGCGACGCCCTGCACTATCAAATGGAGAAGTTCTTACTAAACGATGAATACCATTTTCAGCTTTTAAATACCCATAAGCATTTTCACCTTTTACTAAAAAACTAACATCTTTAAGTCCTGCTTCTTCGCCTTCTTGAAAGTCAAGTGTTTCTACTTTAAAACCTTCTCTTTCACAAAATCTCAAATACATCCTATAAAGCATACTAGCCCAGTCATTACTCTCCGTTCCGCCTGCACCTGGGTGAATAGAAACTATGGCGTTTTTACCATCATTTTCCCCGCTTAAAAGCATAGAAATTTCAAGATTTACAATAAGATCTTCTAGCTTGTTTGCATCTTCAAATAAAGCTTCTATAGTATCTAAGTCATTTTCACTATTAGCTAGATCAAAAAGCTCACTTGCATCATTTAAAGCATTATTTGCATTTTCGTAATTTTTAAGTAAATTTGAAATTTTAGTTTTTTCTTTACCTATAACGCCTGCTTGTTTTACATCACTCCAAAAAGAAGGGGAATTTTCTAAATTTTCTATTTCTTTTAATCTTGCTTTTATCTCTTCAGGCTTAATAATAGAAGCGATATTTCCAACTTTGTTTTTTAATTTTTTTAAAAGTTCGCTGTATTCGTAATTATCCATAAAAATTTTCTTTCTAATTTTGATATAATTTAATCTTATAATTTTAGCAAAAATTGGAAAGAGATTATTTATTTTTGCTTAAATTCTCTCTTTAGCTTCCTAATCTCAAATAGCAATTTGATATACCCCCCCCCAACATCTTTTACTATTAGCTCTTATAAAAGCTTGCCCTAATTTGTAAGAAAATGTTTTTTTTATATCAATGGCTTCTTGGTAATCTGGATATTGATCTAGAGAAGGTAAAACTAATGAAGGATCTTTCTTTATCTTTTCCTTATATTTCTTTTGCTCTTGCTTATGCTTCTCTTTTATATAAGATAATACAAAAGGCATTCTTATATAACCTAGCAAAGACTTTGAATTTATGACAATAGCTTGACCTAATTTATAAGTAAGCTGATTTTGGATTCTTACTCTAGCTGATCCGTACTTAAAATTAAAAATATCCTTAGATTTTATAAAATCTAATTTGTCTGATAAAATTTTTACTTGGGCCATTTGTTCAATGATAACATCGTTTTTAACTTTTATTATTTCAGCTATAAAATCAGCTATTTTGTCCCAATATTCTGGTTTCATTTCTTTGAGTTCATAATTTTCTTTATAACCACTTAAATCTTTTTTAGGAAATAATCTTTCTTTGTGAGGAAAAAATTCTTTTCTTACCCATTCATTTGACTCTTCAAAATAATCTATATAATATTGGAATTTTTCTTCAGGGAAACAAAATTTAAGATTTTTATCTTGAGAATTTGAAAAATACTTCTCTACCAAATTTAATAAAAAAAGCCTATTTAGATTTATTGTTTTTTCACGACGGATATAATAATTAAAATAAGTGTTTGAAAATATTCTATTGAATCTTCTTTGAAGCTCAATTCCTAATAAATCTAAGCTTTTATTTTGATTCGAAGGTATTTTAAATTTATTATCCCATTTTAATCCTATACTATAGATAAAATCTTTATATAAATTTTTACAGTAAAACTCATTTTGATCGAATAATCTTACAATTAAATTTTCTTTTCCAAAAATTTTAGAATACTCATAACAAATCCATTTATAATCAAAAACAAATTTAAGCAAGTACTTATCAACATCAATAGTATCAATTTCATGTAAAATTCCAGCTTTAATGGTTTGAGAACAAAAAGAAGGTATAAAATCTATTAAATCTCTAAAATAAACTATAATATAAATTTTTTTAAAACCCAAATCACTTAATATATTTTTAAAACATTTAATATAATTCGTAGTGAAAAACGTCCTAGTTATTCCTTCTGAAGAGAATAAAAAATTTGTATTTTTATATCTCACTAGTTCTTCTTGCATGCAATGAATTTCATTTTTCCAATATTCATCTTGTATATCCTGAATATTACTATAATTATTTTCGACACAAAACGAAATAAAATCTGCTATTTTCCAGTGTTGAATAACATATTTTCGAAAAGATTTAACATATAACATATTTTGCTTTAATAACAATTCGTTATTATTATGTAAAAATTGCTGAATACTGGTTGTTCCTGTTTTCACTGTCCCTATATGCACATAAGCAGTCATTTACACTTTCCCATTTAAAAATCTCAAAATCATATCTACATTCTCATTAAGATCTTCTTTTGTTATGTGTATATGCGGGTTTTTAGGTTTTTCATAAGGACTGTCTATACCTGTAAAATTTTTAATTTCTCCGTTTCTTGCTTTTTTATAAAGTCCTTTTGGATCTCTTTTTTCACAAATTTCCAAAGGTGTATCAACAAATATTTCTATATATTCATCTTCATTTAAAAGATCTTTTATAAGCTTTCTATCTTTTTCAAAAGGCGATATAAAAGCACAAAGTACTATCATACCAGCATCTACAAAAAGCTTACATACTTCTCCTATGCGTCTTATGTTTTCTGCTCTTGAAGCCTCATCAAAACCCAAATCTTTATTAAGTCCATGACGTACATTATCTCCATCTAAAAGATAAGTATGAAAACCTCGCTCAAAAAGTTTTTTTTCAACCGCATTTGCCAAAGTAGATTTACCACTACCACTAAGTCCACTAAACCATAAAACACATGGTTTTTGATTTTTAAGTTTAGCCCTTTGAGTTTTTGTAATGCTACTTACATGCCAAGTTAAATTTTTACTCATTTTTTTCCTTAAAAACTAAAAAATACCGGAGTTATAGTTAAAACAATAGTTGAATAAGTCAAAGAAACTATCCATCCTATTTTTATAAAATCAGTAGTTTTATACCCACAAATTGAACCTACCATCAAGTGAGTTTGATAACCATGTGGCATTAAAAAAGCACAACTTGCCCCATAAGCAACCGCTAATATAAACGGAGTTGGATTAACATCAAGTGCCAAAGCTGTGCTATAAGCAATAGGAAAAGCTAAAGCTGCGGCAGCGTTATTGGTAATGATTTCAGTTAAAAGTAAAGTTAGAAGATAAATTCCCACAAAACTACCATATAATCCATATACCCCAAAAGTTTCTATAATAAACTCAGCCAAATCTTTAGCTAAACCACTATCAACTAAAACTTTAGTTATAGCTAAAGAAGATCCTACTATGATAAAAATTTCCAAAGGAAAGCGTCTTTTTGCCTCATCAAAACTTATGATTTTAAATATAAACAAGCAAGCTAAAAACACTAGCAACGCTTTAAGCAAAGACACTAACTCCAAAGCAGATAAAGCAATGATGGTTAAAAACGCAAAAATCACTATAAAACTTTGGATATTACTTAACTTTTGATTTTGCATGATATTTGAGATAATGTAAAAGTTTTTATTGATATTATCTCTTGAATGAAAATCCTTACCTATGCTTAAAATAAGTCTATCGCCAGCTTGTAATAAACTTTGACCAATTTTTGAAATATTTTTTGAACCTCTTTTTAAAGCTACAATCCCTGCATCAAATTTAGCTCTAAAATTTGCTTCTTTAACACTTTTTCCTATCAAGTTTGACTCAGAATTTATAACAACATCTACTAAATTTAATGTTTCTAATTTTAAATCTTGTGAGCCAATTTGCAAGCCATCAAATTTTTTCAAAGCCTCTAAATGTGCAATATCTCCACTAAAAACTAATACATCTCCTTCTTTAATAAGCTCATTGTGACTAACAGGGGTAATAAGCTCATCTTTTCTTTGAATTTCAAGTAAAAACAAAAACTCTAAATTCCTTAAGCCATTTTCTTGTATAGTTTTCCCCACTAATGAGCTATTTTTTAATACTTTAGCATTGATTAAATACTCATTGATGACATTTTCTTTTTCTTTATACTCAGGCAATAAAAAGTTAAAAATCAAAAGTACTATAAGCACTCCAACACTTATACAAAAACCCACCGCAAAAAAATCAAAAATCTTTAAGCTTTCCAAACCATTTTGCACTACAAAAGAATTGACTATCAAGTTAGTTGAAGTGCCTATCAAAGTCATCGTTCCCCCAACTATAGAAAAATATGAAAGCGGAATAAGTAATTTAGAAGGAGCTTGAAATTTGTTATTTTTTATAATACTCATAAAACTTGCCACTACTGCAGTATTATTTAAAAAAGCTGAAATACTAGCTGTAACAACTCCAAGCTTTAAAAGTGATAGATGATAATTTTTACCTATGATGAATTTAGAACACCAACTTATCACAACGCTTTTTTCTATAGCGAGTGAAACTAGCAAAAGCAAAATAAGCACTATTAAAGATTCACTCGTGTAAGAGCTAAGCCAAGTATTTAAATTTAAATACCCCAAAAGATAATAAAACACAGCTACACTACCAAATAAAATAAAAGGTTTAATTTTATTGCTAATTAACAAAATAAGCAAAATTAAAATACTTAATGCAACAATAATTTTCATATTTTTTTACATTCCCATTCAGGATAATTTTTTCTAATGTAAGCATTAAGTTCTATTTCTGCTTGGGTGTAAATTCTACTCTTTTCTTCGCTTGCTAAAATTTCTTCTACCATACCCGCTGCTAAGGTTTCATTAGAGTATTTATCTACAATAATAAAACTTCCTAAAGTTTTATTGTCCTTATAAGCTTTAAGGGCTGTTTTTTTATTAAGCTTTAAGGTGCATTTAGCAATATCATTGAGTTTTAATTCATCGCTTTGAAATTCTTTGAAAGTATTAATGTCTTTTTTAAAATCAATTTTTTCAAATACTACATTAGCAGTTAAATTTGCTATTTTGATAAGATAGCTTTCATTTAAATTAAACTTAACTTCACTCATCCATATTACCATAGCTTTAAAAGAATTTGAAATTTCTATATTATGATTTTTAGAAGCTATTACATCGCCTCTTGAAATGTCTATCTCATCTTCTAAAGTTAAAGTTATAGCACTTGGAAAACTAGCATTTTTAGCACTTTGAACTTTTTCATTTTTATCGGGTACATTTAAGTTTTTAATACTAGGTGTGATGATTTGTTTTACTTTACTTGTTTTCAAGGAAGGTAAAATCACAACTTCGTCTTTGATATTTATACTACCGCTAGCAATATTTCCACAAAAACCTCTAAAATTTAAATGAGGACGATTAACATATTGTACACTCATGATAAACTCATCACTCAAACTAGTAGCAATAGGCAAAGTGTCTAAAAGCTCAGATAATGTTTTTCCATCATACCAAGACATATTAATGCTTTTAGAAGCTATATTATCTCCATCTAGTGCACATATAGGAACAAAGTGGATTTTAATATGTTCATGATTTTTTAAGTATGGTAGAATTTCTTGATAATTTTTGCAGATTGTATTAAAAATTTCTTGATTATAATCAATCAAATCCATTTTATTCACAGCAATAATAAATTGCCTTATACCAAGCAAACTCGCTATATAAGAATGCCTTTTAGTTTGAGTTAAAACCCCTTTTCTAGCATCTATAAGTATGATAGCAATATCAGCTGTGCTAGCACCTGTTGCCATGTTTCTAGTGTATTGCTCATGGCCTGGGGTATCTGCTATGATGAATTTTCTTTTTTCACTTGTGAAAAATCTATATGCTACATCTATAGTTATACCTTGCTCTCTCTCGCTTGCAAGACCATCTACTAAAAGCGCAAAATCAAGCTTTTCCCCTGCATTGCCAAGCTTTTTGCTATCTTTTTCTAAAGATAAAATTTGATCTTCAAAAAGCATTTTTGCATCATAAAGCATTCTACCTATAAGGGTAGATTTGCCATCATCTACACTACCACAAGTGATAAATCTACAAAGCTCTTTATTTTCATGTTCTTTTAGGTATTTTTCTACATTCATTTTCATTAAAAATACCCCTCTTTTTTCTTTTTTTCCATACTTGCTTCTTCATCAGTGTCTATAAGCCTACCTTGTCTTTCACTTGTTTTAGAAAGCAAAAGCTCTTCGATGATTTCTAAAACATTGCTAGCACTTGAGTTTATAGCTCCTGTTAGCGGGTAGCAACCTAGGGTTCTAAAACGAACCAATTCTTCTTTAGCATTTTTAGCAAGTTCTTTTGGCATACGCTCATCATCGACTAAAATTTTAGCCCCCATATATTCTACCACCGGTCGTTTTTTAGCAAAATAAAGACTTGGCAAAGGAATATTTTCTTTGTAAATATACTGCCATATATCAAGCTCAGTCCAATTACTCAGTGGAAAAACTCTTATGGATTCACCTTTTTTATGACGACCATTGTAGATATCCCATAATTCTGGGCGTTGATTTTTTGGATCCCATGAGTGATTTTCATCACGAAAAGAATAAATTCTTTCCTTTGCGCGCGATTTTTCCTCATCTCTTCTTGCACCACCAAATACTGCATCAAACTGATATAAATCAAGCATTTGTTTTAAACCTTGTGTTTTAGCAATATCTGTGTGCATGGATGAACCATGTGTAAATGGAGAAAGATTTAATTCTTTGATTTTAGGATTTTGATAAACTATAAGCTCCATACCAAGCTCTTTGGAGTATTTGTCCCTAAATTCTATCATCTCTTTAAATTTCCATGTAGTATCTACATGCACCAAAGGAAGTGGAGGTAAGCTTGGGTAAAATGCTTTTTGTAAAAGATGAAGCATAACCGAGCTGTCTTTACCTATACTATAAAGCATAGCTGGTTTTTCAAACTCAGCTATCACCTCACGGATAATATGAATGGACTGTGATTCTAAATATTCTAAATAACTCTTCATTACAAATATTTTACTTTTTTAAAAAAGAATATTTTACAATAAAAAATAAAAATATTCATATATTACTTATTAATAATTTTCTTTTGTTTTGCAAATTCTTTCAAATTCTTGATAATACTTCCAAGATGCTACAATATCTGGGCGATGTTGTTTAATATGTTTTAATTCACTATCTAATATATTTTTAAATTTATATCCTATTTTTGGATTATTTTTTAAAAAAAGCAATACATCTTTTTCGGTTAATTTATTTTTTTTTATAAAATTTAATCTTTCTTCCAAATAAATCAAAAAATCTTTTTGATATTTTTTAATTAAATCTTTTTGCTTTTCACTTATCCCATTAACATCTTTTTCATTAATCAAAAAAGATATTTCATCCAACAAGTTATGTTGCAAATCAATAAAACCTTCACTATTAATATTATACATATCTTTATCTTCATTGCTTTTTAAAACAACTGATATTTTTGCAAACAAAACATTATTTTCATAAAACAACAATTCCACGGGAATATAAAAATTAAAATCACTATATTTAATTCCCTGAAAAAATTCTTTATCTTTAAAATCAAAATTAAAATCATATGTTTTAGCAAGTTGAGAAAAGGTATCAATAACATTTTCAGGTAAAATTGAATTCATATCAAGATAAATAATATTATTTTTATTTACAATAGGTTCTATTAATGTCTTATAATGGAAAGATGAATATTCTATACATGCCTCAAAATAATCTTTCAAGCAATATAAATTATTATCAAAAAAATATTCCGCTCTATCCATGATCTCACTAATAGGAAGTCTAGTATCTATATTTTTGTTAAATTTTTGAAAAGAGTGTTTAAATTTTCCATGATTAACTCCTGTTTTTAATCTAGATATAGGATCTCTTACTAAAATAAGTATATCTTTATTTTTTTCAATAAAATATAACAGCTTAGATCTTTCAGAAGTTTCTTTAGAAGACCCTTCAAAAATACTCACACAACTTTTTTCAGAACTTAAAAGCCTCTTGTAAATTTCACAATATGGTAAATTTTCAATAAAATTAACTTTATTACTTGCCATACAAGTTTCAACTCCGCATCTTTCCAAGAAAGAAAACATTGCAGCTCCTCCAGATAAACCAAATCTAATAAAAACAAAACTATACTTATTTGGAAGTGGTAAATTTAAACTATAGGCAAGATCTGCTGAAATAGTCTTATAATTTAAATCTTCTTTGCTATTAAGTTTTTTAGGATTAAGCAAAGAAGGATAAGGATGATTTTCTTTTTCATAATCTGATATGAAATCATTAGATAAAAGCCAGTCTCTTATAGCAATGAAATTTTCTATAAAAAAATGAAAATTATTAAAAATGTTAATTAATATGGGATTATAATTCTCATATCTCTGTAAAATATCTATCATTTCTTGAATATTCAAGTGCTTATTTACAATAAAAAAATAAATACTTGAATGTAATTTACGAGGAGTCATTCTTATAATTTTTTGAATATTTTTATGCTCTTTACGTTTATTTCTAATATTAGAAAATAATTTAAAATAACCACCTTTGTACCAATTTTTATGAGCTAAAATTAAAAGCTCACCTAACATATAATAAAAATGACATCTATATCTCATATTATTGCAATCTTGATCTGGTTGCATCCTAGATATATCAAGCGAGAAATTATAATTATTTAATTGTAAAGTTTTTTGCTGCTTATATTCTTTTCTTATTTTATAAAGTTTATGTATTAATGTTGCATACCCCCCCCCATTTATTTTATGCTGGAGAACAACATAGCCTAGTTTATAAGCAAGTTCATTTTTAACTGTACTTATTACACTAAAATTATTTTGCAAAAACTTTTCCTTTGTTTTTTTGGATATAATTTTAGCAAAAAAATAAAATATTTAAAGTGAGAAATATGCCAAAACTTTTTTTAATGTCTTTAGGTTGTAATAAAAATTTAGTTGATAGTGAAATCATGCTTGGAAGATTAAGTGATTATGAAATTTGTGATGAGCCAAGCATAGCTGATGTTTTGATTGTAAATACTTGTGGCTTTATAGATAGTGCTAAAAAAGAAAGCATTAATGCGATTTTAGACTTACACGAGCAAAGAAAAAAAGATTCATTGTTAGTTGTAACAGGCTGTTTAATGCAACGCTACCGTGAGGAATTGATGAAAGAACTACCTGAAGTTGATCTTTTTACTGGTGTGGGAGATTATGAAAAAATTGATGAGATGATACTTAAAAAAACTAATCTTTTTTCAAATTCTACTTACTTACAAGATAAAAACACCAATCGCGTGATCACAGGATCAAACTATCATGCTTTTATCAAAATAGCTGAAGGGTGCAATCAAAAATGTTCATTTTGCGCCATACCAAGCTTTAAAGGAAAACTCAAATCAAGAAATTTAGAAAGCATTGTAAATGAAGTAAAAGAGCTTATTAAAAAAGGCTATAAAGACTTTTCTTTTATCGCTCAAGATACAAGTTCGTATTTATTTGATCAAGGTCGAAAAGATGGACTTTTAAAGCTTATTGAAGCTATAGAAGATATCCAAGGTGTAAAAGCTGCTAGAATTTTATATCTATACCCAACAAGCATTAGTAAAGAAGTAATAGAAAAGATCATTCAATCAAAAGTTTTTGTAAATTATTTTGATATGCCTTTACAACACATCAGTGACAATATGCTTAAAATCATGAAACGTGGAGCTAATAAAGCTAAATTAATCGAACTTTTAAATTTAATGAAACAAGCGCCAAATTCATTTTTACGCACAGGTTTTATAGTAGGACACCCTGGAGAGAGTGATGAGGATTTTGAAGAATTATGCGCTTTTATAAAAGAATTTGATTTTGATAGAATTAGTGTTTTTGCTTATTCTAAAGAAGAAGATACCGCAGCTTTTGAAATGGAACAAATTCCTAGTAAAATCATCAATACAAGATTAAAAGTGATAGAAAAAATTGTTGATGAGTGTATAGAAAAAAGTTTTAATCAACAAGTTGGCAAAAAAACTTTAGCATTTTGCGAAGGACAAAGCTCTGAAGGAGAATTTTTCATCGGTGCAAAAGATTTGCGTTGGGATAGAAATATAGATGGAGAAATTCTCATCAATGAAAGTGATTGTGGAAATTTAGAAATGGGCGAGCTTTATGAGTGTGAAATCACACAGAGCTTAGATAAAAAACTCATTGCAAAAGCCTTAAGAAAGCTTGATGATTGATAGCAAATATTTAAATCATTTAAAGCAAAGGAAAAATCTTTTAGCATTTTCTCATGGGAGTGATTCTAGTGCTTTATTTTTCATGCTTTTAGAAAAAAATATAGATTTTGATCTTGCTTTTATAAACTATAAAACTCGCAAAAATAGTGATAAAGAAGAACAAAGTGCTAAAGAATTAGCCAAGCGTTTTCATAAAAAAATTTATATCAAAACCGCACCCAAAATAACAAAAAATTTCGAAGCTTGCGCAAGAGCTTTACGTTATGAGTTTTTTGAAGAACTTTGCAAAAATCACTCTTATAATAATCTTTTACTAGCTCATCATTTAAATGATAAACTAGAGTGGTTTTTAATGCAATTTTCTAAAGGTGCAGGGCTTAGAGAATTACTTGGTTTTAAAGATATTGAAAAAAGAAAATATTTTACTATCATAAGACCCTTGCTTGAAATTCCCAAAGAAGAAATTTCAAATTACTTAAAAGAAAACAATATCACTTATTTTCATGATGAGAGCAATGATGATGAAAAATATTTTAGAAATTTCATACGCAAAAATTTTACTAATGAGTTTTTAAAGCTTTATCCAAATGGAGTAAGAAAGAGCTTTAAATACCTAGAAAAAGACTTAAAAGAAGAAAATACTTATGAATTTAAAAATATTTACATTACTCATAAAGATGAAAGTTTAATCGCAAAATGTTTTAAAAAACTTGGAGTACTTTTAAGTGCTAAACAAAGACAAGAAGTATTAAAAGGCGATGGAGTGATTTCGCATAAAATAGGCATTGTTTATATGCAAGAAAAAGTATTGATTTTTCCTTTTATAAGTTGTGAGAAAATACCAAAAGAATTTAAAGAAATTTACAGAAAAGCAAAAATCCCTAAACTCTTAAGAGCATATTTATACACAAAAAATATTGATGTAAAAGAGCTTATACAAGCTCTTTTATGATTTCTTCAAAAAGTTCTTTTACTCTTGCTTCTAAAAAGTCTTTAAATTCAGCACTTGTAGCTTCGGTGCGCATGATAAGATATGGACTTGTATTAGAAGCACGCAAAAGTGCCCAGCCTTCTTTAAAGGTAATTCTAACTCCGTCAATTTCATTACAATCAAGCACATTTTCAAAAGCGTTTGCTTTTATTTTTTCTTTAAATTTTTCTATGATTTGAAATTTATTTTCCTCACTAACCTTAAGCTTGATCTCTTCACTTGCATAAAGTTTTGGCAATTCTTTAACTAATTTTTCTATATCAAAACCATTTACTAAAAGCTCTAAGGTTCTTAAAAATGCATAAATTCCATCATCATAACCAAAATATCTATCTTTAAAGAAAATATGCCCACTAAGCTCTGCTGCTATGTCGATATTTTGCTCTTTCATTGTTTTTTTAATATTAGAATGTCCAGTCTTACCCATCATGATAAAACCAAATTTAGCTACCTCATCGAAAAGATTTTTAGAACATTTTACTTCACCTAAAACTCTAGGATTTTTTATATTTTTAGCAAATAAATAACAAAGCTCATCGCCCTTAAATACATAGTCTTTACTTGCGACTACTAAACGATCTCCATCTCCATCAAAAGCAAAGCCCATTTTTGCGTTTTCATTTTCTTTTAGCGCAACTTGCAATGCGTGTAAATTTTCAAGCTCTGTTGGATCGGGTGCGTGATTTGGGAAATTTCCATCAGGATTTTCAAATAAAATTTGCGCATTAAGATTTAATTTTTCCACCAAAGGCTTTATAATCACTCCAGTAGCTCCATTTGCACAATCAATAATGATTTTTTCTTTATAATCTTTAAGATGTGAAAAATGTTTAGCTAAAAAGTCTATATATAAGCTTTTAACATCATAATTTTCATATCTTAAATCATCATTGATTTCAAGTTCTAAATACTCTTGCACTTTTAAAGAAAGCTTTTTCAAATCAGCACCAAAAAAACTTTCTTTGTTAATCGTGATTTTAAAGCCATTGTATTCTTTTGGATTATGCGAGCCTGTTATCATGATATTTGCATCAAAAATATCATCAAAAAACAAGCTAAAATACCCCATAGGAGTTGGTGCTAAGCCTATATTAAAAACTTGCATATTAGCTTTATTTAAACCACTGATTAAATAATTAAAAAGTTCATTTGCACTATATCTTGCATCATAACCTACGCTTACTTTCTCACAACCTCTTGATTTCATTTCTAAACCCAAAGCATAGCCTATGGCTTTTACACTTTTTTCATTTAACTCACTTGGGTAAAGCCCTCTTATATCATACTCTCTAAAAATCAAATCTAACATTTTAATCCTTTTGTCTTCTAAGTTCTAATTTTGCTTGTTTTAAACTTTCTTCTATGTTTTCATTTTTGCTTGATAAACAAAGTTTAATTTCTAATTTTGCATTTTGCTCTTTCAATTCAAAACTATATTTTTGCATAAAATTTTCAAGCATTTGAAGCTTGCTTTGCACAAAAGCTATATTTTCATTTTCAAATACAATGATAAAATAATCCTTATCATCTTTAAAAACCCTAGCATGTAAAGCTTTTTTTAAAATCCTAGCAAATTCATGCATTATAAACTCACCTATTTTTGAGCCTTTTTGATGATAAATTTCATTGATATTTTTTACTTCAATCAAGGCTAAATGAAAATTTTCAAGCCCTTGAGCATATCTTCTTAAGGCTTTTAAATTTGGCAAATTGGTTAAAGTGTCAAAAAAGGCTATTTTATAAGCTTTATACACTAAAAATCCTATCAACACCAAAGAAGCAAATTCATAATAACCCAAATCAACACTATTGTAAAATAAAAACTGCACACTCAAGCCCATATAAGCTAGTAAAAAATGAAAATCATTATTTTTAAAATAAGAAAATAATAAAAATATCATTCCCACCCAAAACACACAAAAGCTTAACTCACTAATAGGCTTAAAAAATTGCGTTGAAAGGCCAAAAATTTCACTTGTAATACTTGCATTAAAATTAGTACTTGTGCTAAGTATTAACGCTACAAAACCCATGAAGGCTAAATACGCAAATTTAATGAGATTAATTCTTTCAAACACAAGTTTGCTATCTTGTAAAAACACAAAAAGCACAAAAGAAAAAGGTAAAAACACCGAGATAAACAAATGCGCTTGATATTCACTTGCCACTAAAGATAAAGCCCTGGCACATAAAATTAATAAAAGTAAGAAAAAAATCTTATTTTGCTTAAAAAAATAAGCTAAAAATAAAGCTAAGATATTAAAAACCAAAGTCATACTAGGCAATGTTTTTAACAATAAATACGAAAAATCCAAAATAATAAACCTTTTTTTGTTAAAATTATAGCAAAAATATTTTAAGGATATTAATGGTAGAAGTAAAAAATCTCACTATGCGTTTTGCAAACCAACTTTTATTTGAAGATGTAAATTTAAAATTAAACCGTGGTGAAAGATATGGACTTATAGGCGCAAATGGCGCAGGAAAATCAACCTTTTTAAAAATTCTCTCAGGCGAAATAGAATCAAGCAGTGGAGAAATTTGCATAGATCCAAATTTAAAAATCGCTGTATTAGGACAAGATCAATTTGCTTTTGAAAACTACACTATCAAAGATGCGGTAATGTGTGCAAATAAAAGATTATATGATGCACTAAAAGAAAAAGAAAAACTTTATATGAGTGAAGAATTTACCGATGCAATCAATGATAGATTAAGCGAGCTTGAAATCATAACAGCAGAAGAAGATCCAAACTATGATTGTGAGCTTAGATGTGAAAAAATTCTTAGTTCTTTAAATATAAAAGATTTTAATGCTCTTATGAGCACTTTACAAAGTGCGGATAAATTTAAAGTTTTATTAGCACAAGTATTGTTTTTAGGTGCTGATGTATTATTTTTAGATGAACCTACAAACAACCTTGACTTAGAAGCTATTTCTTGGCTTGAAAATGAACTTTTAAGACATGAGGGAACTTTAGTAGTAATTAGCCATGATAGACATTTTCTAAATAAAGTTTGTACAAGAATTTTAGATGTGGATTTTAAACAAATACGCGATTTTGCTGGAAATTATGATGATTGGTATATGGCTTCAACCTTGCTTGCTAAGCAAGCTGAACTCAAACGCGATAAAACCTTAAAAGAAAGAGAAGAATTAGAAAATTTCATACGCCGTTTTAGTGCTAATGCTTCAAAAGCCAAACAAGCTACAAGCAGAGCTAAAGCTTTAGAAAAACTTGAACTTGAAGAGATTAAAACTTCAAGTAGGCGTGATCCTAGTATAGTTTTTAGAACAAATAGAGAGATAGGAAATGAAGTTTTAGAATTAAAAGGTATTAGCAAAGCTTATGATAAAACTTTATTTGAAAATTTAGAATTAAAATTAGAAAAAGGTGATAAAATAGCCCTAATCGGTGCAAATGGTGTTGGAAAAAGCACTTTAGCTAAAATCATTGCTTCAAAATTAGAACCCGATAGTGGTCACATCCATCTTGGTGCTACCATAGAAATGGGATATTTTTCACAAGATACAACGAATTTAATTAATGAAGATTTGAAACTTTATGAATGGCTAATGAGTGAAAAATTCAAAGATTTGGATGAAATTCGCAAATGTCTTGGTAGAATGCTCTTTAGCGGAAGCGATCAAGAGAAAATGGCTTCTAGCTTAAGCGGGGGCGAAAAACACCGCTTAATGCTTTCAAAATTAATGTTAGAACGTGGAAATTTCTTACTTTTAGATGAACCGGATAATCATTTAGATCTTGAAAGTATCATTGCATTAGGCGAAGCCTTGTATAATTTCAAAGGTTGTGTGATATGCATAAGCCACGATAGAGAGCTAATTAGTGCTTTTGCTAATCGTATATGGTTTTTAGAAGATGGAAAATTAACAGACTTTAAAGGAAGTTATGACGAATTTTTAGGAGGTTTAGAATGAATTCGTTTAAGATAAAATATGCAGCTGGTTTTGGACATTTTACTCAAAATCACAGAGGCTTTGGCCCAACTATCTATGTAGAAGAAAGTATTGATTTTCAAAGCGAAAAAGATTATTTTGACTATGTTGAATTTTATGAAAAATTCAGCAAAGAAGATGATACTTATTTTCATATTTCATTTTTAGAAGATCGCCCTTTAACTTCTCAAGAATTAGAAAGTAGAAATGCTTATAGAAAACTAAGGGATGAGCGCTGTAATAAAGCTAGAGAAGAGTTTATTAAAAACAATGAAATAGAAGCGGAATACTACCCAACTCATGGTGATTAAGGAATGATTTTTGCTTGTTTTTTCCTTGTAATATTTTGAAAGGAGAAAGCATGCAAGTTAACCATGATAATTTATCGGTTAAAGAGTATGGATATGGTCAAAGTAGTGCTTATAAAAGTACTCAAGGAGCTAATGAAGACTTTATGTCTTTACTTAGTCAAAGCAATAGTGAAAATTTAAACGAGCAAAGTATAAAACTTGATGAGCTTTTTTCAAAAGCTATGAATCAAGATCAATTTAGCATAGGAATTTTTAGCTCAAATATGTCAAATATTTATAATTATCGCTTTAGAGGACAAAACGAAACTCCTATGCAAGCTAATATAGAAGAAAAACAAGAGCCACAAAAAGATATGGTAAAAGATCTTTTAAATTCTTTATGAAAATGAAGTAAGCAAACGCTTACTTCCAAATAAGTCCACTAAATTCAAACTCTTTTGCAAATTTTTTAAATTCCTCTTCTTCTTTTGCATTAACACTTAAAAACAACTTAACATTTTCTTGAAATTTTTTTTCATATGAAATGTTATTTTTATTTAAAAAATGCTCAAATCTTGCATAAAGATGAAAAGGAATGTTTAAATTTAAAACATTTTTAGCTTCAAATTCTAAAAGCGTTGCATTTAAAATAGCTTCATTTGTAGCTTCACTATAAGCTCTTACAAGACCACCTGTACCAAGTTTAATCCCTCCAAAATAACGCACCACAATCACCGCACAATTAACAAGCAAAGCTCCTCTTAAAACATTCAAACAAGGCATAGCAGAAGTTCCTTTTGGTTCGCCATCATCGCTTTTATCTTCTATGATTTGATCAAATTCATTTAAATACCTATAAGCATATACAAAATGCACGGCTTTTAAATGCTCATTTCTTAGTTTTTGCATTAAAGTTTGAAAATCTTCAAAAGGACATAAAAAAGACAAAAAAGTTGATTTTTTAATTTCTATTTTTGCTTGATAAATTTGATCAATGGTTTTCATATTTTCCTTAAATTAGTTATAATATTTAAATAAAATTATAATCAAAACAACTTATAAAAATTTAAGGATAAACTATGCTTCAAACTTGTATTTTTCCTGCAGCAGGTTATGGTACTAGATTTTTACCTGCTACAAAAACCCTACCTAAAGAAATGCTACCTATACTAACTAAGCCTTTAATTCATTATGGTGTAGATGAGGCTTTAGAAGCTGGTATGGAAACTATGGGCTTTGTTACAGGACGTGGAAAAAGAGCTTTGGAGGATTATTTTGATATTTCTTATGAACTTGAACACCAAATCGCAGGTACTAAAAAAGAATATCTTTTAAGTGAAATAAGAACACTCATAGATCGTTGCACTTTTACTTTTACAAGACAAAATGAAATGAAAGGCTTAGGAGATGCAGTTTTAAAAGCAAAGCCTTTAGTACAAGATGAAGCTTTTGGGGTAATTTTGGCAGATGATTTATGCGTGAATGAAGATGGGGTAAATGTCCTAGCTCAAATGGTAAAAATTTATGAAAAATACCGCTGCTCTGTTATAGCTGTGATGGAGGTTGAAGCCAATCAAGTTTCAAATTATGGGGTTATAGCAGGAAATGCTGTAGAAGAGGATTTAATTATGGTAAATTCTATGGTAGAAAAACCTGATCCAAAAGATGCTCCAAGCAATTTAGCCATCATAGGAAGATACATTCTAACGCCTGATATTTTTGGTATTTTAGAAAATACTAAAGCAGGTAAAAATGGAGAAATTCAACTAACCGATGCCTTACTTTCACAAGCAACTAACAATATGGTTTTAGCTTATAAATTTAAAGGAAAAAGGTTTGATTGTGGAAGCGTAGAAGGCTTTGTGGAAGCGACAAATTATTTTTATGAGAAAAGTAAAAATGCTAAATAATACTTTATTTTTTAAAACCCAAGATTTTAAAAAAATCACCGCTTATGCAAATAGAATGAATGATGAGTTAGAAAGTGGTGATATAGGGTATTATCACTTAGTAGATACAAGCTTTGATTTAATCAAAGAAAGCAAAGAATTTATCGCAACTAAAACTCATATAGAAAATATTATTTTAGTAGGTATGGGTGGATCAAGTTGTGGGGTTAAAGCTTTAAAAGAGCTTTTATTTGATCAAGCAGAAGAAAAAAAACTTTTTATTATTGACAATACCTCCTCACATACTTTTACCCAAACTATGCAAAAAATAAATCCCCAAAAAACACTTTTCATCATAGCAAGTAAATCAGGTACAACTATAGAGGTGATTTCTTTATTTAAACTCATTATTGCTCATTTTGATTTTAAAAATGAAAATTTGCATGAAAATTTTGTGTTTATTACTGATTTTGAGTCAAAACTTCACAAACTAGGTGAAGAATTAAACATAAAATGCTTTTTTATACCTAAAAATGTCGGTGGTAGATTTAGTGTTTTATCTGCTATTGGTATTGTTCCTTTAAGCTTTTGTGGGTATGATACTAAAGCCTTATTAGAAGGTGCAAAAGCTTGTTATGTGGATTTTTTTGAAAAAAAATGTGATCAAATTTTACAAAAGGCTTATCATTATTGCACGCATAAAAGTGCGCATATTAATGTGCTTTTTTCTTATGGAGATGCTTTTAAAGGTTTTAATGAATGGTATATTCAGCTAATTGCTGAAAGTCTAGGTAAAAAACAAGGCTTTAAACGCATAGGTTTAACTCCTATTGCTTTAATTGGCGCTAGAGATCAGCATAGCTTTTTACAACTTATCATGGATGGACCCAAAGATAAAACTGTTACTTTTTTAAAAATTAAAGATAATCAAAAATCTCCTAGTATCCCAAATATAAGCTTTAATCATTTGCAAAATTGTGACTTTACTAATGAAGTTAATTTGCATGATCTTTTAAACGCACAATGTGATGCAACCATGCATGCATTAATTGCTGAAAATTTAAGTGTTGATATCATAGAACTTGAAAAATTAGACGCTTATCATTGTGGGTATTTGATGTATTATTATGAGTTATTTACTTCTGCATGTGGTATTATGCTTGGAATTAATACTTATGATCAACCTGGCGTAGAGGTAGGAAAATTAATACTCAAAAATATGTTAAGTAAATAAATTTGCTTTATTGTAAAAAAAGAGTATAATGAAAATATAATAATTACTAACATTAAAATTTATTAGATAATAATTATTATTATTTAAGAATTTTATGTTATAATTTTTAAAAATAAAAAAGGAGATAACATGTCAGTAACAAAACAATTATTACAATTACAAGCGGATGCTCATAGTTTATGGATTAAATTTCATAATTATCATTGGAATGTAAAAGGTTTACAGTTTTTCTCAATTCATGAATATACAGAAAAAGCTTATGAAGAAATGGCAGAGCTTTTTGATGATTGTGCTGAGAGAGCTTTACAACTAGGAGAAAAAGCTATCGTTTGCTCAAACACTTTATTAGAAAATGCAAAAGCACCTAAGGTTCAAAAAGATTGCTTTACTCCAGTAGAAGTTTTAGAGCTTATTAGAGAAGATTATAAATATCTTTTGGCTGAATTTAAAAAGCTAAATGAAGAAGCTGAAAAAGCAAGCGATACTACAACAGCAGCATTTGCTCAAGAAAATATTGCAAAATATGAAAAAGCTCTTTGGATGCTTAATTCAACTATCCAAAATACTTGCTCTATGTAAGAATTTATAATGTTTTTTGACTTGCAAAGCTTTATTGCTTTAAGTCAAAAAGCAAATTTAACTTCCCAAGAAAAAATACTCTTATTAAAACTTCATACTCATTTTGAAAAAAATATCGATTTATTGCAAAAATTATATGATTATAGTTTGGTGGCTTATTGTGCTAATGTATATTTAAATCAAAGCTTACAAAAAGAAGGTTTACAAAAATACAAAGCCATTATAAAAGCTTTAACTAATCCTTTTTATAAAAAAGAAAAAATCCCCGTAGGTGGTTTAAACAATGCATTTTTAGCTTTAAAATTTGTAAAAAATTATGAAATACTTGAGCACATCAATGAAACACACCCTCAATCTAAAATGGGTTTTAGAGCTAGTTTTATTTATGATAAAAAAAGAAAAAACTATATTTTAGCCTTTGCAGGAAGTGAGTTAAATCCTTTATGTTTTGATTTTAAAGATCTTTATAGTGATTTTTTGATTTTACTAAACAAAACTCCAAAAGGCCAAATTCAATCCATGCAGTATTTTTATAATCAACTCAAGCAAAAATACATCATTGATAAAAATCTCATCATCATAGGGCATTCTTTAGGAGGATATCTAGCTCAAACTTTTGCAAGAACCTTTCCTAGCGCGGTAAAAGAAGCCTATGCCTTTCAAGCACCTGGTTTAAACCAAAACTTTCAAAATCTTTCTTATATAAATTTTCATATAAATACCACCCATAATTTAAATTTCAAAACTTACAAATGGTGGAATTTTAATTTTGTGCAAAAACTTTATAAAAAAGATAGCAAGGAGATTTTACTACATACAGGAAGCATTAAACATCATCCTAGCATATGTATTTATAAGCTACATGAATTATTTAAAATTCTTAACCCATAAGGGCTAAGAATTAATGTAAATCTTCATTAAGTTTTACAGCCTTTTTATTAAAAGCTGCTATCATCACTCCACTTTGAGAATCTTGTCTAAAATGCAAGCCATTTAATCCTGCTAATTCTAAACCTTTGTATATATCTTTATCAAATTTAAAATCAGGGTTGATTTTTTGAAGTTCTTCTTTATTTTTTAAAGCAAATTTAGTCCCTTCTAAAACAGCAATACCCGCATCAACAATACAATTATCCCCTAAAGGAATTCCCGTAACTGAATTTGCACCCAAAAGACAAGCTTTACCGATGCTAATAGCATTACCACTAGTGCCACTTAAAACACCAAGTATAGAAGCACCGCCTCCTACGTCGCTACCTTCGCCCACAACAGCTGAAGAACTAATACGCCCTTCTACCATACAAGCTCCAGTTGTACCTGCATTAAAATTCACATAAGCAGCCCCTGGCATTATAGTAGTACCTGCAGCTAAAACCGCACCCATTCTTACTTTAGAGCTTTCTAAAATTCTAGTATTATCCTCAGGAATAACATGAGCTAAAAACCTTGGAAATTTATCTACATAATCAATCCTTGGATACCTTCCACTCATTTTTAAATCAATCTCATTTTCTCTTAAAAAGTCCAAATCAATAGGCTTATTATCACTCCATGCAACATTTGGTAAAATCCCAAAAGCACCTGTTAAATTTAAGCTTCTTAAAGGCACTTTTTTATTTGAAAGCAAGTAAAGTTTTAAATACACACTTTCTAAACTTTTTGGTACTTCATCTTCAAAAATACAAACAAAAGAAAAAGCATTTTCTCTAAAATTTTCCTTTGCTGCTTTGATTGCTTCTATATTTTTATGACCTTGCTCTTGCAAAAATGGCGCAAAGCATTCAAGAGCAAAATCCAAATCTTCTTTAATCAAAGTAGCCACAAATTCACTTTCATTAAAATCAATATCAACCCCTCTTCTAAAAAAAGCTTCAAACATAACAGCTGCAGCGGCATAATTTTGCTCAAAATTAATCACACCAAAATTAGCTTGAAGTTTTTTACTAGGATCAACTTGACTTAGATCAAGCCTTGCTATAGCAAAAGCTTTAGGCTTTTTATAATTAATCCTTTGTTCGATTTGCTTAATTAGATTCAAAAATTCTTCTTTACTTTCTATTGGCATATTTTCCTCCTTATTGCGAGCACGCACTTTTGCCATTCATTATAGGTTGAATAGCTGAATTATCTACTTTACCTTCTTGATTAACCTTTTCTATAAATTCCCAAATTTTTTCAGCAGCTTGCAAATATCTTTTTGAACTTACACTCTCAGGCATATAAAAACTCACAGGCTTACCGCTATCTCCACCTTCTCTTACACTCATTTCGATAGGAATTTGAGCTAAAACATCACACTTATAAGCTTTTGCCATTTCTTCTGTAGTGCCTTTACCAAAGATATCATATTCTTTACCATTATCAGGGCATAAAAAGCCACTCATATTTTCTATAATACCCGCAACAGGAATGTGTAATTTTTCAAACATATCTAGCGCTCTTTTACTATCATCTAAAGACACTACTTGAGGAGTACTTACGCACACACCCGCACTCACTGGCACGCTTTGAGCTAAGGTAATTTGTGCATCACCTGTTCCTGGAGGCATATCAAGTAATAATACATCAAGTTCAGGCCAAAGTACATCAGCTAAAAGTTGCTCAATCGCTTTCATGATCATAGAGCCACGCCACATCAAACCTTTACCCTCTTCTATTAGCACACCCATACTCATCATATAAACCCCATGAGATAAAATAGGACGAATTTTTTGACCTACAATTTCAGGTTTGCTTTTACTCTCGCCAAGCATTCTTGGTATATTTGGTCCATAAATATCTGCATCTAAAAGCCCTACTCTTTTGCCCATTTTAGCCAAAGAAATCGCTAAATTTAAAGTTGTAGTACTTTTACCTACCCCTCCTTTACCACTTGAAATCATAAGGAAATTTTTAATTTGTGGAGCGATATTTTTACCACTTCTTGAGTTGCTTTTTTCTTCAGGAATTTTTGGTTGAATGATTTCTAAATTAAGCTCTAAATTTAAATCTTTTAAAGCATTTGCAATATTTAGTCTAAGCTCTTGTGCAATTTGAGCATTAGCTGAAACGATTTCAACTACAATATGTGCTTGATTTTCATTTGATTCAATTTTTTTTACAAAACCAAAACTAACTATATCTTTTTTAAACCCTGGATATATAACTTGTTTTAGTCTTTCTTCAATTTTTTCCTTCAATTTTTCTCCTTATTATTTAAAATGATTAATTCTACTAACATAAATATAAATTTTGGCTTTTATGGTGTATAATATCGTAACATTAATAAGAAATTAAGGTGTAACAAATGTTAGATATTTCCTTGATAATGCTATCTGCGGGAGAATCATCAAGATTTAATGCTCCGGTAAAAAAGCAATTTTTACGACTAGGCGAACAACCTTTATGGCTTTATGCTACTAAAAATTTAAGTTCTTTTTATCCTTTTAAACAAATAGTTGTTACTTCTGGTAATATTTCTTATATGAAAAAATTTGCCCCTGAATATAAATTTGTCCAAGGTGGTGCAACTAGAGCACAATCTTTACTCAATGCTTTAAGTATGGTTGAAAGCGAGTATGTTTTAGTTAGTGATGTTGCAAGAGTTTTGATTTCTAAAAATCTTTTTAACAATATCATAGAAAATCATGACAAAGCTGATTGCATTACACCTGTTTTAAAAGTAAGTGATACTACAATTTATGCTCAAGAAGCTATTGATAGAGATAAAATAAAACTCATACAAACCCCTCAACTTTCACGCACGAGTATGCTAAAAAAAGCTTTAGAGCAAAGCTCAAATTTCACTGATGATAGCACAGCTATACAAGCTATTGGTGGTAAAATTTGGTATGTGCAAGGTGATGAGTTAGCTAAAAAAATTACCTTTAAAGAAGATTTAAAAAGCTTAAATTTACCAAAACCATCTTGGGATATTTTTAATGGAAATGGCTTTGATGTGCATGAATTTGGAGAGCAAAGAGCCTTGCTTTTGGGTGGAGTAAAAATACATGAAAGTATGGGTTTAAAAGCTCATTCTGATGGAGATGTGTTAGCTCATGCGCTAATTGATGCACTTTTGGGTGCAGCAGGACTTGGAGATATTGGCGAACTTTTCCCAGATAATGATATGCAGTATAAAAATGCTGATTCTATGCTTTTATTGCAAAATGCTTATACTTTGGTGCAAAATTATGGTTTTGAGCTTGTAAATGCTGATATTACTATCATAGCCCAAACACCTAAGATGAAAGATTTTAAAGAAGCTATTGCTTTTAATATCGCTAAAACATTAAAAACTACGCCTAACAAAATCAATATCAAAGCTACCACTACAGAGCATTTAGGTTTTGTAGGAAGAAAAGAAGGCATTGCGGTTTTAGCTAGTGTAAATTTAAAATATTTTGATTGGATGAAATTATGAAAGTTTTAATAGTAGAAAATGAATTTTATTTAGCTCAAAGTATAGGCTCAAAGCTTAATTCTATAGGTTATGATTGTGATATTATCGCAAATGTTAATGAACTTGCTCATCATGATTATGAAATCATTTTACTTTCTACTAGTATGGCTAATTTTGAACATATTATAGAAATTTTTAAGCATAAAATCATTATTTTACTTATATCTTACATAAGCTCAGATACTGTTTTAGCACCATTAAAAGCTGGCGCGAGTGATTATATACAAAAGCCTTTCATGATAGAAGAATTAATGCGTAAAATAAAGCATTTTCAAGAATTTAAAAAAATAAGCATATTAAATCATACTTATCAATCTTACTTAAAACATAAATTTGAAACAGCAAAATTACCAAGTTTTGATTATAAAAAATTCAAATTGCCTTTGATTTTAAAAACTAACAATCAAATTTTTGCTGATCATTTTGTATTTAATTATACTAATGAGCACAATATCGCAAATATCTATATAGATCTTTCACACCAACAAAATTTAGATAAAATTTTTAAGGATAATTCTTTATATTATTTAGTCAATTTTCAAACCTTAAAACCTTTGGAAAAAGAAAAGGTGTTAAATCTTGCTTTAAAAAAAGCTGTTATTATACATACAAGCGCGAATATTGAGCATAGTGAATTTCAAATTTTAGAACTAAATGAAGATGAAAAAAGCTTTGAAAGCAATGGGATTTTAACTATTGATGATTATGTTAAACACATTATCATTAGTTATCAAAACATCTTTCCTGATACGGATTTATCTAAAAAGTTAGGAATTTCAAGAAAGTCTTTATGGGAAAAAAGGAAAAAATATGGCATTACAAAGAAAAAATAGCATTATAATCTCAGAAGAAGAATACGAGGTTTTGTGCTTTATCAAAGAAGGAATTTTTGGTTCTTTTACTAAATTGATGAACCAAAAAGAAAGAGATGAAGTCCTAACTACTGGAATGATTCATAATCAAAAAATTCCTTACACTCTAACCTTTGCACCCGCTAGCACAAAAGAAAATAATACTATTTTAGAAACCGCAAAAGTTGGCGATAAAATAGATTTTATCTGCAATGATAAAACCATAGGGCATATCATCTTAGAAAGTAAATTTGAAAATGATAAAAACAGCAATGATATTTTTAGGCCCAATGCTTGTTTAATCCAAGATTTTGGAAAAACTTGCATTAGCGGGGAATTTGAAATTTATCATAACCATATCAAAGCTATTAAAGAAGATTTTGAAAAAATCAAAAAAAGATTAAACCCTTCTAATATTACCGCTATTGTTTCAAGTTTTGACCCTTTTCACAGAGCACATGAGAGAATTTTAAGATGGGCTATAGAGCAATCTGATCTAGTGATTATTTTCCTTATAGAATCTTATGAAAATAATGGTTTGAGCTTAAAACTTAAAAAACGTTGTTTTGATGTTTTTGCACAAAATTACTTACCATCTTCTAGGGTTTTACTCATACCTTTGCATAATATCAAAATTTTTGCCTCACATTTAAATCCAGTTCTTGAGTGTGCTTTGGCTAAAAGTTTTGACTGCAATAAACTTTTTGTAGGACAAAATCACGCAGGACTTGGAATGTATTTTAATCAAAACAGAGCCTTTACTGTGCTTGATGACTTTGCAAAAGATTATAATATAGAAGTAACTATACTTCCTGAATTTGTATTTTGCGATGAATGCAAGATGATAGTAAGCACCAAATCATGCCCGCATGGAGCTCATCATCATATGAAATACCATGGCGATTCTTTAAAAAATTTACTTAGACTTGGTATCATTCCACCAGCAGTTTTTATAAGAAGAGAAATTTCGGCTTTGATTTTATCTGAACTTTTCCCAAATCGCTTTCATAATAAACAAAATATCTATAGCAATCTTTTCCCTACGCATGGTATTTTAGAATATCGAAGCGATAAAGAATTTTATGAGCAACTTATAAAACTTCATCAAATGTCATATATGGTGTAATCATGCAAAAATTATTTTTAACTTTTTTTTATTCAGGTAGTGTCAATAAAGCTCCAGGAACCTTTGGCACGATAGCAGCGCTAATCCCTGCTTTTTTTATTTTAAGGTATTTAGGCATAGGAACTTTGATCTTACTTGCAATTTTACTTTTTTTAATCTCTATTAAAATCATCGACCAATACGAAAAACAAACAGGCATACACGATGATAAACATATTGTAATAGATGAAGTTGTTGGGGTATTTTTAGCCTTGGCAATTTGCGGACAAAGTGTTTTTACTTTTTTACTTTCTTTTGTTTTGTTTAGATTTTTTGATATTACAAAACCTTCTATCATAGGTAAAATTGACAAAAAAACCAAAGGTGGTTTAGGTGTAATGCTAGATGATGTTTTAGCGGGGATTTTCGCAGGATTATTTAGTGCTGTGATTTATGGAATTTTGCTTAAATTTGATCTTTTGTGGTTTGATATAAGCATTATGGAAATATTTTAGCTTCATAAATTTGTGAAGCTATTTTCTAATTTTCTTTAGAGCAAAATAACAATAATTCTAATTGTATTTGCTATACGGTTTTAGTCTCTTTTTAAATTTCTTTATGATAAAATTTTCCCTTTTCTCTAAACAAAACGCACCTTGTTTTAGTCTCTTTTTAAATTTCTTTATGATAAAATATTATAACAGGAATAATGAAAATATTATAAGTTTTAGTCTCTTTTTAAATTTCTTTATGATAAAATAAATCATCGATGATTTTAAAATAATTATAGGTTTTAGTCTCTTTTTAAATTTCTTTATGATAAAATTCTTGCATTATTATACTCATCTTCTAATTTGTTTTAGTCTCTTTTTAAATTTCTTTATGATAAAATAGAGTTTTCTCAACTTTCTAAAAAATCGAGGTTTTAGTCTCTTTTTAAATTTCTTTATGATAAAATAAAAACTCTTTACCGCCTTTTAAAACAATAGTTTTAGTCTCTTTTTAAATTTCTTTATGATAAAATTAAGGATGTGATTATAAAATTTGGTGATTTGTTTTAGTCTCTTTTTAAATTTCTTTATGATAAAATAAGTCCCCGACAGAGTTTTCTAAAGCACCGTTTTAGTCTCTTTTTAAATTTCTTTATGATAAAATTGACTTTTATCCAACAAAGAAAACTAGGTGTTTTTCTATAGAAAAAAACCTAGAATATGCTATAATTCTTGCTAAAGAAATTTAAAAAGAGACTAAAATAAGTGGTTTTTGGTCATCCACGCAGGGTTACAATCCCTTTAAAACCATTAAAATTCAAATAAACTAGGTTGTATCAACTTAGTTTTTTTCTTTTCTTTGTTTATTTTTTCATTGCCATATTTAAAATCTTTACTTTTTTCATCATATTCAAATAAAACTAGATTTTTATCATCATTCATTTTTTCATTAAAAGAAACCCCTCCTAAAAGAATTTGCATATTATCAAATTGTTTTTCTGTTATGGTTAAAACTCTTATATTTCCATAAGGTGGTAAAATTTTCTCTATCGATTTTATCGTTGTTTTTGCCGAAGCTGATCCTTTGCAAATTTTTACATATACACTAAATTGCATCATAAAAAATCCAAGCTTTATCAATGAGTTTCTAAATTTATTTGCGTTTTTTTGATCCTTTTTACTTTTGGTGGGCATATCAAACATCAATAAAACTCTCATAAATTTATCTTCTATCATATAAATTTACCATCATCAGCTCATCATCTTCTAATAAAGCATTTTTAAAATTTTGCACGTAAAAATTTATAGCTCTATTTAAAGGATAAGATTTATTTTCAAAAACCACTTCTTCTTGCAAAATACTAATTAATTTTTGCTTTGTTTCCTTGTCTAAAAATTCACTATCTTTTGTATCTTTTAGCTTAAATACACACAAATCAATCAACGGTCTAAAAACTTCTATCAAATCATCGCAAAGATTAAAGTCATTGTAAATATTATCATGTTTTATACCTTGCCATGGCAAAAGCCCACTTATACAAACTGCCCTAACGATAAGCGACCTTATAATAGCATAACCATAGTTTAATCCTGAGTTTATAAAACATATATCATTTCTTGTAAAATCTTTACCAAATAACGTTTTAAAATATAAAGCAGCTGCAGTTGATTCTAAGTTTTTAGAGTCGTTTAAATTTACATTTTTAACCATATTTAAAAGTTCTTTGGCTTCTTTAGAATGATTGGTAATTTTTAAAATATAAGCTTGATTTGAAATTTTGTTTTTAATAATCTTTTGCCATAAAATCGCTTTTCTTTGCAGACTTACTGCGATTTGTTTTTTAGCTACTTTTGCACTTATAAAATGTCCTAAAAATGGAGAAAAAATTCCATTTATATTGTGAGATTCATCACAAGTTAAAAGTATAATTTTATATTTAGCCAAAGCACTAAGCAAGCTTGAAGTAATACTTGCTTGTAAAGATTCTAATATAATAAAATTAATATCTTTTAGAAAAATTCTAACCTCTTTATCATCTTGTTTTATTACAAGATGATTTAATTCAAGGCTTAGTTTTGCTTGATTTGCGATCAATACGCTTTTAAAGGCTTCATCGTAAGCCATATTTTTTACTTGTCTTCAAAGATATATTTTCTCTTGGTTGAAAATCTGCTTTTATTTTATCCCCAAGAGGGGTTATAATGTATTTTTCAAATACTTTTAAATTTTGGATTCCTAAACTTTCAACCTTGACACTTCCTTCTTTTGCATTAGAAAATAATAATTTTTGGTTAGATGTTAAATTTTCAAATTTATTATCGTGTTTTTCAACACAAATACTAGAGGTGCTAATACTAAAATCGTTATAATAAGCAAATTCAGGCTCTTGCATATTTTTTTTCTGCAACAAAATCAAATCATTTTTATATAAAGAAAAACAAAATTCATAACTTTCATCTATTGTTTGCCATTGTTTTGGATTGTTATTTTTATCTTTACCAGTGATCACTATTTTATTTGGCAAAATTCCTAAGGCAAAATCCATAGCATAAATAGGCATAGCATAAAATTTGTTTTGCTTTTTAAAGATATCAACCCTTACTATAGTATCATTTTCAACATATTTTGTGCCTATTTTTCTAACTCTTCCACAGCTTAGCGCTATTTGTAAGCCTTCTTTAGAATTGTAGCTACATTTATCGATAATTTTATTTTCAGAATGAAAAGTATCTTTATGTAAAGCTCTTCTTGCTCTTTTTCTAGGTGGTTTTGAAACAAATATTTCATCGATTTTACTTAAAATTTTTTCCCTAAAGCTTTTAAAAGGTTCAAAAAATTTAACTTGATGTTTATAATTATCACTTGTAAGCTCTTTAGCATAAAATCTTGCTTTTAGAAGCTCTTGATTTTTCCTAAAATCTGAAAAAGCTTTTATGATAGAATTTGTGCTGTATGCAACTATAATCGCATCAAGTGCGTGGTGAAGATGATTATTTCTATCTTTTTTATCAAAACCCCAAGTATGTCTTAAAACAGATGTGAGCATACCATTGACAGTTTGAATATGGATTTTACTTCCTTTTTCCCCACTTTTTAAATTTGTATTTTCATTTTCACTTAAAGGTAAAAAATTTAAATACTCTTTTGTATATTTAGCTATTAAGGTTGCGATATATCTTGTGTCGTTTAAATTTCTACTGATGAAATCTTCTTGTTGTTTGTCTTTGAAATTTTCATCTAAAATTTTATTTTTCTTTTTATAAGGAAGATTTTGAGCTAGTGTTTGAATTTTACTCCATTTTTCTATGTTTTTTCCAAAAGCTTCAAAAGGTGTTTTGTTAAGTTTCTCTTGATTTTCTTTGGTAAAAACCAAAACCTTGTTTATGAATGAATCATCAAAACTTCTTGAGTAAGGATATATATGATCAACTTCTAAGGCTTTTTCATCTTTTAAATGTTCTATGGATATTTTATTGCCACTATAAATACAAATTTCTTTTTGTTCTTTCCATAGTTTTAATTTTAAAATATTTTTAGCACTTGCCTTAAGTCCTATGTTTTCACACTCCTTTAAAGCCCAAGCATTAACCGCTTGATTTTCTTTTTGTTCTTTTTCTATTTTTTCTCTTGCTTTCTTGCTAAGCCCCACATCTCTTGCCAATTCTAAATGAATTTTATGCACTTTGCCATATTTTTTAAGCAAAGCATTTAAGACCTTTCTATACTCACTTATAGCTCTATTTACAACAGGATTACTAAGCTCGTGCGCAAATATACTATCACAGAAAGCTGGAAGGAAATCTTTTTTTTCATCAACTGTTTTTGGTTTTAAATTTGCAATTTCACATGCTTCATCGTATCTTTTTCCCTCTCTCATCAAAGGAAGGATCATGCCAAGTGCTTTGAAACTAAGATTGATATAATCATTAAATTCAATTTCAAGTAAATTATTGATTTGCTCATTGCTTAAATTGTATTTTTCTAAAACAGTTTTAAGTTTAACATTATCTTTTATTAAGGTAATATGCGTAGATATTTGATCCAACTCTTGTCTACTAAGAGAATGCACTCCTAAAGCTTTTTTAAATTCTACTAACTTTCTAAAGTCAATTAATTTTGCATTTTCAGCGTTTTCTTTATCGTATTTAAGACTTTTAAAACTAATACTTTCATGCAAATTGATACAAGATCTAAATTTTTTATATGTGATACTTCCTTTATCTAAAATGAGATTTAAAACTTCATTTATTGTTTGAGTTGGCACAATCTCTCCGCTTATTTTTTCCAAGCTTTTTATTTCGTTGATAATCTTAGTTAAAGCCACAAACTCCCAAGCGCTATATGAATTTTTGCAAGCTCGCTTTTCTTCCTCAAAAAAAGTACAAGCTCCCACTAAATGTGAAAAATCTTTTAAAGGTCTTTGAAAAAATGCGACTTTAAGAATTTCATTTATAAAATCTTCACTATAGTTATAGCCAAATTCTTTTTGTTTTTCTAAGATAAGCTTTAGTTCTTTTTCTAAGTCACTTGACAAAACACAATTATTATAATTATCTTTAGTATTGCGGATCTTGATGAAATTTTTAGTATTTTTTTTATATTTTTGGAAAAATTCTTTATAAAAATATTCTCCAACGCTTTGATAGTTTTCTAATTTTAAAGCATTATTTTTTAAAGCACTTAAAATTTTTCCTTTTTTGGCGTCGTTTGATTTTTTTTCGTTTTTGTTCATGTAGCCACGATGTTTTGCTATATGCAAAATCACTCTTGCTAGGTCTTTTGTTTCTAACTTTTGAGTCAATGCTTTATATCTTAACTCATAAACGCTTGCTAAGCTCCCTTCATAAGCCTTAGGTAGTTCTCCATCGGCTGCTACATAATCTTTGTAGTTTAGTTTTAATTCTTTTGCAAGAATACGCTTGATAGCAATTAATCTTGCTTTTCTTCTTTTTAAACGTCTTCTAGAACTTCTTGCATTGCGTCTAGGCAAGGCTAAAGATTCCTTATTTTTCGGATTTTCAGCTTTTGTAAATATCCTAACTCCGCAATCTTTTAACTCATCGTTTTCTACAAAAGCCCAGCCTATAGAATTAATTCCTATATCAAAACCTAATATCCTCATAATATTACTCTTTGTTGATTTAACTGTTATAGTTAAAATTATATAAAATTTTTATACATCTTATATTAAATTTATATAATAAAATTTCTAAAACAGATTTTAAAAAGCCACCGAGTATGATGGCCTTACTCTTGAAAAAAGATTAAAATAAGAAATTAATTTCAAGCTACCACTTAATAGTAAAATAATTTTACAAAACTTAATTTTTAACTCCTGCTATTTAAAAACATCAAACTTTAGCATTATTTTATAAATCCACTTGCAAGAACCAAATCTTTATCGTAAAATACCGCCATTTGTCCGCTAGCAAGTCCATAAACAGGCTCTTGTAAGATGATTTTTGCACTTTTATCTTCATTAATCAAAACTTTACATGGGGTTGATCTTGACCTATAGCGTATTTTTACTTCACAATCTAATTCTTTAGCATCGATAAATAAATTAATATTATCAAGATTAAATTCACTTATCTTAAGCTCTTCTTTTTTACCTACTATGATTTCATTTTTCTTAGGATCAATTTTTAATACAAAATGTGGCTCATGAGCCCCACGCACTTCAAAACCTCTTCTTTTACCTATGGTATAGTGCATATAACCTTCGTGTTTTCCTACTTCTTTACCGCTACTATCTCTTACAATACCTGGAATTTTAGTATCCATAAACTGATCTAAAACTTGCACATAAGTATCTTCCACAAAACAAATTTCAGAACTTTCCTTTTGTGTTGCAAAAGATTTTAAAACATCGATTGTGGAAGCAAATTTTTTCACATCTTCTTTTTTCATCTCTCCAAGAGGGAAAATCAAATATTCCAAAGCCTCTTTATCTGCATTTGCTAAAAAATAACTTTGATCCTTGCTCTCATCAACTGCAGTTTTAATCAAACCATTTTCTATCCTTGCATAATGACCTGTGGCTAATTTTTCACAACCCAAACTCTTAGCAAATTCCAAAAGCTTGCCAAGCTTGATAAAGCGATTACACAAAGCACAAGGATTTGGCGTCTTTCCTTCTTTGTAAGTATTAACAAAAGGCATATAAACTTGATTTTTAAAATCTTCTTGTAAGTCTAAAATATGATATTTGATGTCTAAAAATTTAGCAACTTTTTCAACTTTTTGTATATTTTCTTCATGATAGTTAGCTTTTCCATGAAGCTTCATATAACAACCTATGATCTCATGTCCTGCTTGTTTTAATTTATAAGCAGTTACAGTACTATCCACACCCCCACTCATCGCAACAAGAATTTTCATCTTTTTCCTTTATCATTCTTATAATTTCATCTAAATCATCACTTATACTATACTTTAACTCATCATTTTTAGATATAGTTCCAAGTTCTAGTAAAGAAGTTTTGATAAATTCATCAAGAGGTTGCCAAAATTTTTGCCCAACTAAAATAATAGGAACATTTTTTTTAAAACTAAGTTGTTTAAGAGTAAGAATTTCAAAAAATTCATCTAATGTTCCAAAGCCGCCTGGGAAAATCACAAAAGCTAGACTCTTTTGAATAAGAGCCATTTTGCGAATGGCTAAGCTCTTAAAAGTGATATTATACTCTAAAAAGTCATTTGCTTTTTGCTCAAATGGTAAATGTATATTAAATCCAAAAGATTTTAAGTGTGAAGTTTGACTTTGCATAGCTCCATAATTAGCAGCTTGCATAATGCCACCGCCACCACCACTGATGATACTATAACCAAGATCTGCTAACTTTTGAGCTAATTTTGAAGCCAAAATACAATACTCATTGTCTTCTTTTAACCTAGCAGAACCAAAAAAAGTTATGCCTTTTTGAATTTTTTCTAATTCTTTAAGATAAGTAATATCTTCAATGATATATTCTTTCATCTTAGTTGTTCTAATCTTTCTTTTTTAGAGCCTATCTCAGTAATTTGCACTCCAAAGTTTCCATCTACGATAACAACTTCTCCATAAGCAATTTTTTTATCGCCTATTAAAATTTCTAAAGGATCATTTGCTAATTGATCAAGCTCGATAACCGAACCTATATCCATAGTTAAAACATCTTTTAAAAGCATTTTTTTACTACCTATACGCACTCTTATAGGTAAGCGTACATCCATGATCAAACCGATATTTCTTAGCTCTTCTACATTAGCCAAGGCTTTATGATCTTGCGTATGATCTTCATTTGTTGCTACGATTTCTTCTAAGTCAGTTTTAGTTAAAATCTTATAAATTTTCTCATCAAATACTAAAGAAATTTTTTCTTCTAAATCAGCTATTTTTACATTGTATAAATATAGTTTATGAAAACCACCAAGTTCTAAGCTATCTGCAACAAATTCACAATTTTCTAGACTAAACTCCATTTTTGGAATTTCTTTTTGTGCGCCTAAGGTTGTAGAAAATGCTGAAATGATATTTTGTATAGCTTCTTTAGCAGCGTCCATTTCATCTTCATTTAGCTCACTGTTTTTGGAGATTTCTTCTTCTCCCATCATCCACTCACCAATTGCACTCATTAAAACCGCACTTGCTAGGATTTTGATTTTCATTTCATTATTAACGCTAAAAGTAGCGCTAACTAATGGTGGAGTCATAGAATCTTGAGAATTTACATCATACTCATAATACTCGCTAAATTCAGCACTTTTTCCTGTTAAACCTTCTATTGTACTTACACATTCATTGACGAATATGCCTAAAAAATCATTGATCATCGTCTTCCTCTTCTAGTTCTTCATTATCATCATACGAATTTGCTTTTGCTCTTCTTTCATCTTCATATTTTTCAAGCATTTCTTTAATCTCATCTTTATCAGTTTTGATAAGTTCTAAGATTTTAATTGACTTTCTAAATCTATGAAGCCCCACTTGAGCTAAAAATACTTCTTTTTTATCAATAGCTACTATAGCTTTATCATCTGCACTTCTATCAAGCTTTAAAATATCCCCTTGTTTTAAATCTAAAAATTCATTCACATTGATAAAAGTTTTACCAAGCATAGCTTCATAAATTACCTCAGCACGGCCGATCAAGGTTTTAAGCTCTTTATTTCTTGACTTTTTAGCTGAAGTTTCACCCATCATAATATCACGATTTGCCAAACGGCTCAAAATACTTTCCAAATGCACAACAGGATAACAAATATTTACCATACCGCTTGAATTTCCGATGATAATCTCCATTACCACCATGATAACAATCTCATTTTGAGAAACAATTTGCACAACATTTGGACTTGATTCTTTTGCTTCAACACTTGGATAAATTTCTGTAACATTCATCCAGCTTTCTTTAAGTCTTTGCATAATAATACGCAAAATAGAATCAAGCAAATTAAGTTCGATTTCTGTAAGCTCTCTTAAGGTGTCAAAACTTTCCCCTTGACCACCCAAAAGTCTATCTATCATAGGGAAAGCAATACTTGGATTAATCTCTAAAACACAGTTTCCATCTAAAGGTTTAATCGAAAAAACGTTAAAGCTTGTTGGCGAAGGTAAAGACATCAAAAACTCACCATAAGTCATTTGATCCACTGAATGTAGTTTAATCTCAACTATACTTCTCATCATAGATGAAATTTGAGAAGCAAGATTTCTTGCTAATTTATCATGAATCCCTTTGATAGAACGAAGCTGTTCTTTAGAAACCCTATTTGGACGCTTAAAATCATATACTACTATATCTCTTTTATCTTCTATTTCTTCTAGTTTTGATGTAGCTGTACTCTCATCGCTATCATCATCAACAACTTCTAAAAGAGCATCAATTTCTTCTTGGGAAAGTATCTCAGCCATTAAACTAGCCTTTCTCTAATCTTCTTAAGCAAACGCTTATGAATTTGTGAAATTCTTGACTCGCTAATCTCTAAAATCTCTGCGATTTCTTTTAAATTTAATTCTTCATAATAATAAAGCTGTATTACAAGCTTTTCTCTTTCTTTAAATTCTTCCAAAACTACGTTGATTTTTTCTATTAATTCTTCTTTTTCTATTTGCTCTATGATATTGCTATCGTTAAAGCAATTTAGCTGTTCATCCAAAGGCATAACAAGCGATATAGCATGAGCTGCTCTTGCTTCTTTTACCTTTTCTACTTCTAAATTTAGTCTTTGCGCTAAATACTCATCATCAGGTTCTTTTTCATTTTCTTGATAAAACTCATCTATAATAGCATCAATATCTTTGATGATTTTTCTATTGCTTCTGCTCATCACATCAAGACTTCTTAGATAATCAAGCATAGCCCCATTGACTCTTTTTCTTGCAAAACCCCAAAAATTATCATTTTGTTCTTTATCATAGCGACGTGAGAGTTTGATCATCTCTTCTACACCAATACTAATTAAATCATTTACATCAATACTAGCAGGCAAACGCTCTTTAAGTCTAAAAGCCATAGCTCTTAATGCTGGCATATAAGAGATGACTAAGTCATCTTGTTCTTTTTTTAGCGTAGAAGCATAGGCATTATGCGGCTGCATGTTTTACTTTTCTTTTTGAAGAGCTTTCAAGCTTTTTAAGGTCTTCACGCTCTTCTTGAAGTTTTTCAAGCAAGTAATCCATTTTCTTTTCTCTTGCGGCTAATTCTGCTATAAAACTATTATTTTCATTTTCGTATTTTTCTTTATTAAAGCTTCTACCGCTAATTTTATTAACATCTACAAAAATCATAATGACTATATGGATTAACACATAAAATACAAAAGTAATCAAACAAGTATATACAACTATCTCTACTGCATCTTCTATATTAACTATGGTAAACATTAATCCTATAAAAAAACCACAAACAGTAAAAAAAGCAACAAAATTCTCTGGTCTCATCTTTTTCCCTCAATCTAAAAACGATCCAAAAGCTTTTTGAAAAAACTCATAATGCTTTTATCTCCCACATTATTAAGCACTTTTTGTTCCAACCTATATAAAAGCTTAGAAGCTATGGTTTTTAGCTCATCACTTGCATTAGTGTCATCATCACTAAATAAAGTTCTTTTTTTAATACTAGAACTAATATCTTTACTTTGACCTAAAAATCCTAAAAATTCTAAATTTAAATTATGCTTAATGTTAATATCTGCTACTTTTTTAATGTTATCAAAAATTCTCATAGCCTCATTTTCATTTTTAACAACATTAAACACCATTAATAAATTCTCTTTAGTTTTTGAAGTGGTTTTTATAGTAGCATAAGCATCGGTAATCGCAGCAGGATCAGGCACAGTGATGACAATAACCTCATCAGACATTTCTAAGAAATTTCCTATATTACCACCTATACCTGCTCCTGTATCAATGATTAAAAAGTCTAAATCATCTAAGATACTTGTTTGGTTTAAAAATCTCTCATAAATGTTTTTATCATTATATTTTAAAATTTCATCGCCACTTTCACCTGGGATAAGCCATAAATTTGGCTTTACCTCTATTAAAATATCTTCTAGCGAGCATTCACCTTTTAAAACATGTAAAAGGTTTTTTTCCACACGCACATTTAAAATCACATCTAAATTTGCAAGCCCTATATCTGCATCAAAAAGCCCTACTTTATAACCATTTTTAGCTAGGATGTTGCCCAAATTTGCACTAAAAGTACTTTTTCCAACCCCACCTTTACCGCTAGTAACTGCGATAAAATGAGTATGTTTTACATTTGAGTTTTCATTTTTTACTAGATCTTTTAATTTTTCTGCTTGATTACTCATTTTCATCCCTTCTAAAACCTTCTAACACACAACGCACTAAAAAGTCACTATTAGCCACTTCTATATCATCAGGCACTTCTTGACCTATGGAAAAAAAGCTCATCGGAGTGCTAGTTTCATAAAGTAAAGAAAATACATTTCCAAATACTTTTGTTTCATCAAATTTGGTAATGATTAAAGTGTCTATATTTAAAAATGAAAAATTATTATAAGTTTCTAATAAATCTTCATATTTTGTATTTGCTGAAAGTACCAAATTTACATCAATTTGCGCATTAGAATGCGATAAAAATTCTTTTGTTTTTTCAAGTTTTGCTTTATCATACTGTGAATTTCCGGTTGTATCTACTAAAATAACCTCACAAGTATTTAAACTTCTAATCGCATCATCTAAGTCATTTGGCTCTATACTATCAATAATAGGAAGCTTCATCATCTTAGCATATTGGAAAAGTTGCTCTACTGCGCCTATTCTATAAGTATCAAGAGTTATAATACCGGTTTTATAGCGTCTATCTCCATAAGCATAGCGAAAAGCAAGTTTAGCTAAAGTAGTAGTTTTACCCACTCCTGTTGGGCCTACTAACATCATGATTTTTTGCTTTTTAATTTCACTTTCTAAACGACATGGAAGCATATTACGCAAAAGTGAGTAAAAATACCTTTGCACTGCTTCTTGATTTGCTTTCATAGTGCTTGGCATATTTTCAATAGTCGCTTTCATAATCGCTTCTAAATGCGCTTCTTGCATGCCACTTGCCTTAGCTTGCTTATAAATACTTGCAAACTCAGGTGGTATAGCTAGTTCTTTACGTAAATCTGCCTTATCATCCCACATCATATCCACAAGCAAATTCATTTTATCATTAAGCTTATTCATTTGCTTTTCAAAGGCTTCAATTTTTTTATCATAATTTGGATTTGGCATAGAAAAATCTTGATAATTTGAAACTTTGCTAATTTCTGAACTAACCTGAGAAAGTTTATTTTTTAAATTTAAAAAATTATCATCTTTTTTACTTGTATTTAAATAAGGATTAATAGGTTTTTGCTTAGCTTTTGAAGAAAAATCAAGCACTACATCTTCTTCTTTTTTTTCATCTTCAAATTTTGGAGCTTGAATTTTAGCCTCAGGAAAACTTGCTGTGTTTGGTTTTTTCTTTGGTGGCATAGGTAAATTGTTTTGCTTTAAATGTTCTTCATAATCAGCTTCTTCAATCGCTACTATAACCTCGTATAAAGGCTTTTGATTGATGGTTTTTGGACGAATTTGCTTATTAGTTACTATCAAAGCCTTATCGCCATAATCTTGCTTAACCTTAGGTATAATCTCATCTGTGCTTTCAACTGTAAAAGTATGAATCAATTGTCCCATATTTTTCCTTATCTTAACAAGCCCAAAGGCAAAGTTACGCTAATTCTATCATTTACCCCCACATGAGGCACTGTGCAATACTCATCTTTACGCGCTTTTTTTGAAAAATACAACAAATCCAAATCAAGCGTTCTAGGAGCATTTTTAAAAGTTCTTTTTCTTTTGAATTTAAACTCATAAAAAAACAAAACTTTTAAAAATGCTCTTGCGTGCAAACTTGTGCTTACAACCATCACTGCATTAGTAAAGTCTTTTTGCTCTTCAAAGCCAAAAGCTTTATTAATCAAAAATGGCGATGTTTGCAATACTTGCAAGCGTTTATCTTGCATTAAAAGCCTAAATAAACTCCGAAAGCGTTTTTTTTCATCTTCTATATTGCTTCCAAGTCCTATAATGGCTATGTATTTTCCTTTTTTATCTGCCTTTGAATAAAAAGGAAAAAAACGAATTTTTTCTAACCTTCTAGCTCCTTTAATCAGCAAATTATAACACCACTGCCTTTTCTTTATCAAGATAGACCATGTCTTCTATTCTAATACCAAGTTTATCTTTGATATAAATTCCAGGTTCAATGGTAAATACCATACCTTCTTTTAGTTCATAATCACTTCTTGGGCTAATGTTTGGCAACTCATGTATATCAAGCCCCACTCCATGCCCTAAGCTGTGAATAAATTCTTTTTCAAAACCTGCATTTTTAATCACTTCTCTTGCGATAAAATCAAGCTCACTTGCCATCATACCAACGCGTGCTCTTTCTATAGCTTGAAGCTGAGCTTGCTTGACCACTTCATAAATTTGCATAATTTCTTTATCTTTAAAATTTGGCTTATTTTTATCAAAAACTATACCACTCTCATCAAAACAAGCCGTTCTTGTACGATCAGAACAATACCTTTGATAAACCACACCCGCATCAACTAATAACAAATCTCCATATTCTAAACATTTATCACTAGGTAAAGCGTGTGCCTTAGCCGCATTTTCGTTAATAGCTACAATAGGTGAAAAAGAAAGTCCTAAAGCGCCTTTTTTTTGAAAAATTTCACATGCTTTAAAATGTAATTCCTTTTCGCTTTTTCCATAACCTTCTTGGCTGATAAAATTAGCAAATTCTTCAAAACATTCTTTACCAAAATTTACAGCCTTTTGCAGAAGTTGCAATTCTTTAGCGTTTTTTATAATGCGTTTGTTTTTACTCAAGTCTAATTTTTCTTCAAAAACGATATTTGCACTTTTACTAAGTTCTTTAAATTCAAAATAGCTAAAGTCTTTTGGGTCAAAACATATTTTATCAATTTCTGCTTTTTCTAAAAGCTCTCTAGCACTAGCAAAAAGATCTTGTGCTAAAACTACCTTAGCATTTTTTATCATTTCGCTAGCTTCAAAGCTATATCTTACATCAGTGATGAAAAAAGCTTCATCTTCAAGTTTTAAAAACAAAGCATTATCGCAAGAATAGCCACACTCATAAAAAAGTGCATTTTCGTTTTTTAAGATAAAATTCATTGATTTGCTTGTTGTGCTTTTGCTTGAGCTGCTTTATATGCATTGATTTGATCAAAAATTTGGAAAAGTCCCATTAAAGCCATATGATAACCAAAAGGACCAAAACCTACCACACTACCTGCGCAAACTGGCGCTATCATGCTTTTTTGTCTGAATTCTTCTCTTCTATAAGTGTTACTAATATGCACTTCAATCACAGGCATATTAATCGCTGCAATCGCATCGCGGATTGCTATAGAAGTGTGTGCATAAGCAGCTGCATTAATAATCACTCCATCTACACTACCTAAGCATTCTTGAATTTTATCAACTAACTCACCTTCAAAATTGCTTTGAAAAAACTCAATCTCTACATTAGCTTGTTTTGCGGCTTGTTTCATTTGCTCATGGATATCTTCCATTTTCATATTGCCATAAATATGAGTTTCTCTCACACCAAGCATATTGATGTTTGGTCCTTGTATCACCATAACTTTCATAATCTAACCTTTATTTAGTAAAATTTACTATATTATAGCATTTTAAAGCTAAATTTTAGCTACAATTTCCCTTTTTAAAGGAGGTAAAATGTTTATAATAGCACCTAAAATCATCTTAACTTGCGATGATGATTTTAATATTTTAGAAGACAAAGCAGTTCTTTTTGATGATAATATTTTAGAAATTGATAGCTTAGAAAATTTACAAAAATCCCACCCACAAGCTAAGCTTATACCAACTCCAAAAGATACTTTACTTTTACCTGCTTTTATCAACCCGCACACGCATTTAGAATTTAGTGCAAATAATGGAAATTTAGTATTTGGAGACTTTTTAAAATGGCTTGATAGTATTTTTAATAACCGCGAGCAATTAAACGAAAAAGCCAAAGAAAAATTAATCTCGCAAAATATCCATAAAATGCTAAAAAGTGGCACTGCTACCATAGGTGAAATTTCAAGCTTTGGGAGTGATTTAAACCCTTGTGTCAATTCACAAGCTAGAGTGGTATTTTTTAATGAAATTTTAGGTTCAAATGCAAATTTTATCCAAGCTAAAAAAGAAGAATTTTTAACTCGCTATGAAAAAAGCATGAGTTTTAAAACTTCTAAATTTATCCCTGCTATTTCAGTACATGCGCCCTACTCAACCCACCCAGAACTTGCCAAATTTACTATAAAACTTGCTAGAGAAAATGATCATTTACTAAGCACACATTTTCTTGAAAGTAATCATGAAAACAACTGGCTAAGGTTTAAAAATGGTGGTTTTAAAAAGAGCTTGGCTAAATTTAGCAAAAATCCTATGCCATTTTACACTCCACAAAGTTTTTTAGAACTTTTTAAAGACCAAAGGACTTTATTTACTCATTGTGTGTATTTTAAAGAATGGGATTTATTAGATAAAAATTTACACTCGATCACGCATTGTGCTTTTTCAAACAGACTTTTGAGTAAAAATACTTTTAAATTAAAATCTGCTTTAAAAAATGGTGTTAATATCCATCTAGGAACCGATGGCTTAAGCTCAAACACTTCTTTAAGTATGCTTGATGAAATGAAAGCAAATTTACTTATACATGATGATTTTGAGTTAGAAAATTTTGCTAAAATATTGCTTTTAATGGCGACAAATAAAGCCGCAAAAGCTTTAAATTTAAACCTAGGTCAAATTCAAAAAGGCAAAATAGCTGATTTTAGTCTTTTTGCTTTACCAAATAGTACAAATTTAAAACAACTTCCTTTGCAATTTATCTTACAAAGCAAAGAAGTGTTAAAACTTTTTATAGAAGGGAAAGAATGCAAATTATAAAATCATTTTTTAAAGGAATTGGAAAAATCATTTCTTATATCAACACTTATTTTAAAACCTTTGTGTTTTTGTTTATCGTGTTTTTAATCCTTACTCCAAGTGGAGATAATGCCAAACTTTCTAATGCAAACTTAGCACAAATTAATCTTAAAGGTGAAATTAGCGATGCGAGTAATCTTTTAGAACAAATTTACAAAGCCAAAGATGATAAAGCTATAAAAGGGGTTTTGCTTTTTATAGATAGCCCTGGTGGAGCTTTTGCACCAAGCATGGAAATAGCCTTAGCTATACAAGATCTTAAAGCTAAAAAGCCTGTGGTAGTGTATGCAGGTGGAACTATAGCAAGTGGAAGCTACCTAAGTGCAGTGGGAGCTGATATGATCATCGCTAATCCTGCTAGCTTTGTAGGATCTATTGGGGTGATCATGCAAGGCTTTGAAATAAGTGAGCTTGCACAAAAACTTGGCATAAATGAGCAAACTATCAAAGCAGGAAGCTATAAAGAAGCAGGAACTTTCATGCGTAAATGGAGCGAAGATGAAAAAGACTTTTTACAAAATTTAGCTAATCAAAGCTATGAACTTTTCACACAATTTGTCGCTAAAAATCGCAAGCTAGACTTAAACCAAACAAGCTCATGGGCTGATGCGAAAGTGTTTTTAGCAAATGAGGCTTTAAAATTAAAACTCATTGATAAAATAGGCAATTACGAGCAAGCCAAAAAAGAGTTAGAAAAACTAGCCAAAGTGCAAAACCCTATCTGGCAAAAAGAAGATGCTATAGATAAGTTTTTAAAACGATTAGAAGAGCAAAGTGCTAGCTTTTTTGCTAACACTTTAGCACGATTTTTCACACAAGTAAGCTCACAAAAAATCTACTAAGATTTAATAATCTCATAAAACCCATAAGTATCATTTTCTAAAAAGCCTTTGTATAAAGGCTTTAGCTTTAAATCTAACTTAATATTTTCAAAGGTATTTAAATTCGAGTTTGAAAAAATCAATAGCATATCTAGCTCATCTTTAAAGGCTTTTAAAAAATTCTCCCCGCCCTCATACATAATAAACTTTGCTTCACTAGGAATGCTTGTAAAAATTTCTCTTTTGGGCACGCTAAATAAAGGAATGTTTGGATCAAAACTTTCTAAATTTTGACGGCTTAGTATGCATAAATTTGGCGCTTTAGTTTGAGCTAGCCTTGCATCTAAAATAGGCCTATCATGTCTTATAGTTTCTCCACCTACTACAAGTAAATCAAGCTTTGAGCGTAATGCATGGGCATAGGTTCTACTTGCTTTAGAACTTACGATTTTACCATAAGCAGAGCCGTTTAAAGAAAGGGCTAGTTTAAAAAATTTAAAGCTTGATTTTTGCCATTTTAAAAAAGGTTTTAAAAGCTCTTTGGCTCTTTGCTCACAAATTCCCATGTGAACTTTTATGCCTTGATCTTTTAAAAACTCTGCTCCACCACTTGCGAGCTTGTGCTCATCTTTAGTAGCGATAAAAACTTCACTAAAACCAAGTGTGCTAAAAAGTTTCGCACAAGGTGGGGTTTTACCCTGATGATTGCAAGGTTCTAAACTCACATAAGCACTAGCACCTTTTAGCAAGCCTTGATGATTTTTACAGATAAACTCATGCAAATCATTTGCATTTTGTGGCAAATCTAAATTTGGATTAAGCACTTTTAAGGCTTTGCTTACTGCTTCAAGCTCTGCATGAGCCTTACCTGCTTCTTTGTGCGCTTCTATGCTTAAAATTTTGCCATTTTTATCTAAAATCACACAACCTACGGCTGGATTTGGGTAGGTTAAAAGCTGATATTTCCAAGCTTTATCTATAGCTAAATTCATATAAAATTCGTGATTCATATTACTTCCTAAAAAGGTAAAGGTGCAAAAAACACCTTAAGCTTTACATGTTCATCGCAAGCTTTTAAAAAACCTTGTGCTAAAAACTTAATATCTTTAGTTTTTAACTTCTCTCTTAAGTCAAAAGTTCTCTCACATAGAGGATAAATAAGATAAATTTCCTTTATCTCGTATTTATTTGCATAAGCAAACATTTGGTATAAATCGCCTTGCGATATGCCATGCTTTTTCTCATCTTCACTATCATCTGGAATTTTCCATTTGGTATCTAAGATCATTTTATTTTCTATATATAAATCAGGCTTTAACATAAAACATTTTTCATCATTTTTTGAGATTAAATACTTTCCACTACTTTGGGTTTTTATATTTTTACTAGGATTAGCAAGTTTAAACATATAAGCTACATAGTTTTCAAAAAGCTTTTCCATAGGAAAAAGCAAGGCAAAGGCTTCGTTTTTACCTTTATATGGAGCAAAGCTTTGATTTTGCAAAAATACCTTACACCAAGAAAGTATATTTTCATAATAATCAAAATGTCTTGAAATTTTAAAGCTAAAATCTTTTTCATAATTTTTAGAAAATTCTACTTCATCAAGCATTTGCATAGCTTTGATGATTTTAAATTTATTCGAGCTTGTTTTGGATTTTAAAAAATTTAATGTTGATTTTATCAAACGATTTGGCGCTATGTCTAAAACAAATTCATCACTACTTGTGAAAAATCTTTCTTTGTGTATTAAATTTGATTTTATATGCTCATTAAAAAGTAATTTTCCTTTTAAAAAAGTTCTATTTTCCTCACTACTTACATAAGATCTCATCAAACCTTTTTTATACACACTATCAAATTCATCTAAAAACATCGTGATAAATACTTCAAACAAAGGCATTTTGGCAATTTGCAAAGATGAAATTTGAGACTTTTTAAAGGGAGAATTTTTTAAGGTTTTTAGCATGTTGATCAAAAGAATACTAGGATTAATCTCACAATCTTTTTTATAAAAATCATCATTTTTAGAGATATTTTCTAATTCGTAGTATTTTTTTAATTTTTCTTTATCGTATTTTGAATTAGTATCTTCTTTTGATTTTTCTTTGCATTCACTTGATGGTTTATCTTCTTCTAATTTTTCCAAATCCATGCATTTTGGCAAGATTTCTAAAACACCGCTTTTAGTCTGTATAATGCCGACATAATTTTTAGCTTTTAAGGCGTTTTTACTTTTAAAGCCTAGAAAACTTTCATTGTTTTTTGCGAAGTCTTCTAGCTCTTTATAAAATATTTCAGCTTTTTCTTTGAAAATTTCTTTTAAATCTTCTTTAGAAAAAGCTTGATATTCGATGATAGAAAAGGTGTTATTCATTTTCGTTTTTTGTTTTATTTGCTATTTTATCATCATAAATTGCTTGATATATTTCTATTTTATCCCAAATTCCATTATTAAATGGAGCAATACTATAAATATTTCTCTCATTATCAACATTATATAAATTCTTTATTTTTTGAAGATATTTATCATCTTTTTTATCTTCAGAAATCATACCATTATCATTTAAAACTGCTTTTATTAAAGCATAATCATTGTAAAAATACTCTTGCAATAGCGGGATGATTTTATTTTGAAAAACATTTTTTAAATCATTTAGGTCTTTAATACCCATAAAAAATGCATGTCCTATAATCTTTTCTCTATCTAGCAAATATTCTATACGCGTATTGATAGCTTCTAGTAATTTTTGTAAATTTACACCTTCGCAATTATCAGACAAAACATTAGGTTTAGGCATCATCTCGATAAATTCAAAGCGTCTTCGCAAAGCTGTATCAAGTGAAGTTATACTTCTATCAGCTGTATTCATAGTGCCGATGATATAAACATTTTTAGGTACTCCAAATTTTTCACCGCTATAAGGCAAAGTAACTTTTAATCCCTCGCTTTCATCTATTCTTTTGCTAGGTTCTATCAAGGTTATAAGTTCACCAAAAATCTTACTTACATTACCACGATTAATCTCATCTATGATGATTATGTAAGGTTTTAAGTTATCTTTTTTTATTTTAAATTTTTCATTTTGCAAACTTTCAAATTCTTTTAATTTTTTATAAAACATAAAATAATAAGTTGCATTACCATGGTAATCACTTTGACTGTCATATTTTGGCTTAATATCTTTAAAAGATAAAATTCTTCCATTTATAAAATCTAAATAATCTCTTTTTATAACATCAATAGTCAATCTTTGAGGACTTTTAATTGAGCCGCCCAATAAAAAAGAACGATATTCATCTTTGGAATTTAAAAGGATTTTTTTAACATTAACTTTATTTTCTAAAGGAAATTCATTTCCTTTGTCTAGAAAATTTTGATTAATATAATTAGCAAATTCAAAAATTAATTTATCTAAGTCAGTTTCATTCTCATTTTGTATTGATGAAATATAGTTTTTCAAAGATTTATCACACAATTCTTTAAAAACACCATTTTTTATCTCATATTTTAATTCTTGAGAATTTTCATCGTTATTTATTATAGGTTTTATACCTTCTACAAATTCTTCATATCCATAGCTTTGATGAAAAGTAGTAAAAACTATTTGTCCATTTTTTACATACTCATCAAATTTTGCTTTTTTATCATCTCTATCTTCTAAATTTTCACCTAAAATCTCCAAAGCTTTATCTATAGTATGATAAGTTTTTCCTGTCCCTGGAGGCCCATAAAGAATTTGATTTAAAGATGGATTTTGATTTTCTTTAATTTCATAATTATTATAATTATAATGAATTATATTATTTTCATTTAATACATCTGCCAAAGAAACAGCCTTTGCTATTTCAATCTTATAACTTTCAGGTATATTTGCGTATTTAACAATTTCACTAGGACTATTTTTTTTAATTTCTTCTGCAAATTTAATACCGAAATAATGGATATAAGTAACTTTATTTCCATTTGGTGCATTTTTATACATATTTTCTAATTTTAAACCCAATTCTTTCACTGTCATTATCATTCCTTAAACAAAACGCTTTGGCTTTTATATTATAATTCTTTTTAATCCACAATTGCAAAAAATTTGCAATTTTTATAATATCTATAAAATCTCTCCCCATTTTTGTTCATAGTTCTTAAATAGGTAAAAATAGGTGAAGTCCATTTATAGCCTTGACTTTTTGTATGAAATTCATCTATTAATTTATCATCTTGATAAACATACACACTCATGCCACCATTTTTTACAACTGCTTCTTTAAATTCATCTTCATCTTTTGGAAAATGATAATACACATTACCATTTTTATCTTTTTTGCTTATATTATAATCATATTTATTTTCAAGCATTATACGCCTTTTTGTTTTTGTATTTAAATTTAACTATATAAAAAATAAGTAAAAATTTAGAATTCTAAATTTTTACCATTGTATGAAGGTTTTAGCTTTTCTTATATCGCTAAAATTTATAGTAGTTTTTTCTTGAGTTTCTAAATTTTCTAAAGTGATATTTTCATCATCTACAGCGATGATTTTTGCTTCGATTTTTTCTTTTTCACTAGTTGTGATTTTTACAAGTTCATTAATGCTTTTTGCAAAATGCTCAATTTTGCTAAGTTTTCTCTCAAGCCCACAGCTTGATACTTCTAAAAAATACTCCCCGCCCACAGGTGGCTCTACATCAAAAATAGGCGATAAAATCTCACTAAGTCTAGCACAATCATCAAGATTTACCCCACCTTCTTTTTGCACATAAATTCTATAAACCTTTCTACCATTTTCACTTACTAGCTCATCATCATAAAAGCTAAGCCCTGCTTCTTTACAAAGTGCTTCAAGATTCATTTTGTTCCTTTTTGATTTTTTCAAATAAAGCATCCATATGGTTTTGATACTCTAATCTATCATCAAATTTAAAGTGAAAATTCGGACATCTATACCACCCTTGCTCGCTCATGCAGTAATTTTGCAAAGCACGGGCGGCTTTTTTAAGTTGATTGAGTATGATTTCTTGCTCTTGGATATTAAAAAACATTTTATCTAAATACACAAAAGCATCGTATCTGCCTTTTTTACACTCCACATCTACTACACACAAATTTTTTAAAGCTTCGTTGTCTAAATTTGCCAAAGCTTCTGGTATAAGCTCTTTTAAAATGCTTTCTGTGCGTAGCTTTTTGATTTCAGCTGGGTTCATAGGCTTACTTGTTCCTCAACTTCTTTGTAACTTTCTATATAATCGCCCACTCTCATATCATTACAACCTTCTATACCTACACCGCATTCATAGCCTTTTGCAACTTCTCTTACATCATCTTTAAAGCGTTTGAGTGAGCTTACATTACCTTCAAATACCACAACCCCATCTCTAATGAGCCTGATTTTCGCACCACGATTGATCGTGCCTTCTGTTACCATACAACCTGCGATTTGTCCTAGTTTTGGCACATTGATCACTTGACGAATTTCAGCTTGACCAAGTTGTTCTTCAGAGATGATAGGACTCATCATACCACCTAGTAAGGCTTTTACATCATCAAGCAAATTATAAATAACATTATAAGTTTTTATCTCTACACCTTTATCTTTGGCACGCTCTTTGATCTCACCAGTTGGGCGTATATTAAAGCCCAAAACAATAGAATTTTCACTAGCACTTGCAAGCTCTATATCACTTTGAGTGATACCACCTACCCCACTATGGATGATATTAACCTTAATCTCATCGTTTTTAAGTTTTTCTAAACTAGCCTTAATCGCTTCAAGTGAACCTTGCACATCTGCTTTTAAGATCACAGGAAGGGCTTTTAAATTGCCTTCTTTGATTTTTGCACCAAGCTCATCTATGCTTACTTTAGTGGATTTGCTTAGTTCTTTTTGACGATTGTATTCATGGCGTTTATTAGCGTATTCTCTTGCTTGTTTATCGCTATCTACGGCTATTAGCGTTTCTCCTGCGTCAGCTACTTCACTAAGACCTATGATCACCCCGCACTCACCTGGACCTATTTCTTTTAAAGCTTTGCCTTGATCATCACTCATAGCACGCACTTTACCATAAGCTTCCCCTGCTACGACTGTATTTCCCACTCTTAAAGTACCATTTTGTACGATGATAGTAGCCACAGGACCTCTACCTTTTTGCACTGAAGATTCTATAATACTTGCTTTAGCATGGGCTTTTGGATTTGCTTTAAGCTCTAAAATATCAGCTTGTAATAATACAATTTCAAGTAAATCCTCTATGCCATCACCCTTTTTAGCTGAAACTGGCACAAACTCATGGCTTCCACCCCATTCTACTGGCATGATGTCCATTTCTGCTAGTTGGGTTTTTACCATGTCAGGATTTGCGTTTTCTTTATCCATTTTATTAATAGCAATGATGATAGGCACATTAGCTGCTTTTGCATGATTGATCGCTTCTTTAGTTTGTGGTTTTACCCCATCATCTGCAGCTACTACGATAATAACAATATCCGTTATACTAGCTCCCCTTGCACGCATAGCAGTAAATGCCTCATGGCCTGGAGTATCAATAAAAGTGATTTTTCTACCATTTTTTTCCACCATGTAAGCACCAACATGCTGAGTGATCCCGCCTGCTTCGCCACTTGCAATGCGTGATTTTCTTATATAATCAAGCAAAGAAGTCTTACCATGATCTACATGCCCCATGATAGTGATAACCGGAGCTCTTTGACTTAGATTTTCTTCTGTTTGATTTTCATCATAATCTTTTACATAATCAAACTCATCAGCCTCATCAATGATATTAATCTCCACTCCAAATTCAGCAGCAAGAATTTCTATAGCATCCTCATCTAAAAAGTCATTTTTAGTCGTCATCATACCAAGCATGAAAAGCTTAGAGATAACTTCTCCGGTGTTTTTACCAAGTTTTTCAGCAAATTCATACACACGAATTTCTTTAGGTATGCTTACACTTGTTACTGCTTCGCTTTCTTTTTTCTCTACCTTTTTAGGTGGTTTTTTACGACTTCTTCTTTGTATACCACCCTCGCCAAATGGATTGATAGAATTATTTAAAGATTGCTTTAAGATATTTGGTTGTTTTTTGTTTGCTGGTTGTGCTGGTTTGTTTTCTTTTACACTAAAATCAGGTAAAACTACCATATCGTCATCTTCTAAAGAAATATCAGCAAAGTCTTTATCTCCTAAAAGATCCATTTTGGTAGTGTTTTCTTTTTTGCTTGCTACAGGATGATTTTTCTTTTCTTTTTTCTTTCTTTTTAAATTCTCATCTGAATTTGAAAAAATCATACTAAGGCTTAGACCTTGAGTAGTTTGTGTACTAACTTTTTCTTCTTTATTTATTTGAGCTTCTTTGCTTTCTTCTTTTTTCTTTTTAACGATAACCAAGCCTCTTCTTTTAGCTAAATTTAAATTAGAACCTAGCTTTTCATCGAGTTTAATTTCTTCTTTTTTTTCTTCTAATGCCTCATTTTTTATGGGATTTTCAGGTTGTTTATCTTCTTTTTTTATTTCATCTTTTTTTTCACTTACTGCTTTAGCAGGGCTTTTGCTTTCTTTTTTAGTGGTGGTTTTTTTCTCTTCTTTTTTATTTTCTTCTTTTTTAGTAGTTTTTTTTGCTGCGCTTTCTTTTTTAGGTTTGGCTACTTTTTTTACCACATCTAGTATTTCACCTGATTGAACGTATTGATAAATCGCTTCTGCGATTTCAGAAGATACTTTTTTGTTAGGGGATTTGATATCTTCTAAGCCCATCTCATTGGCTTTTTCTATAATTTCTTTACTTGTATATCCTAACTCTTGAGCGATCTCGCTAATCTTTACATCTGCCATTAAAAAATATCTCCTTTAAATCCTGCTGATTTATATTACCATGAAAATTGCCTTTGCAAACTCTCATAAAAGCCCTTTGCAATGTTTTTTCATCTTTATCAAAACATGAATTACAAATATACAAACTCCTGCCAAATTCCACTTTAGTGATAATTTGAGAATTTTTTATTTGGAATTGATGCAAACTTTGCTTTTCATAACGACCTTTGCAAACAATGCACATTCTAATGGGTATATGATTTTTCAAAATTATATCTTTTTTTTGGAATTTTTAGCAAATTTTAAAGCCCTCATCATCAAATTCTAAAAGCTCAACCCTAAATTTAGCAAATTTATTTTTGATTTTTTCTTTGATTTTTTTGGCATCATCTTTATAAGCTAGAGTAAAAAAGCTCGAGCCTGAGCCTGAAAGCGTACTCATGAGAGCATTATTATCTAAAGCTAGTTTTTGTACTTCAAAAAGTTCTGGCAAAAGTTTCATTCTTTGGTTTTGATGAAGTTTATCCAAACTTGCATATTTCAATAAATCATATTTTTTCTCTAAAAAACAAGCGGTTAAAAATGAAGCATGACAAAGATTAAAAACACCATCTTCTAGGTTGATTTTTTTAGCTAAAACTGCTCTTGATTTTTGAGTATTCATCGCTACATTTGGTATGGTTATAACAGCTTGTAAGTCTTTATCCACTTCTTTTTTTATAGCTAAAACTTTTTCATTATGAGTTAATGCACACACAAAACCTCCAAGTGCTGCTGGAGCTATGTTATCTGGATGATTTTCATATTTTAAAGCTTCATTTAAAATGGTATTTTTATCCGCTTTAAACCCACTTAATTCATAAGCACAAGCAATAGCCCCAACTATTACAGCAGAAGAGCTTCCCATACCTCTAGCTAAAGGGATATTATTTTGAAAAACAAAACGGAAATTATCTTTTTTACCACTAAGTCTTTGATAAATTTCATAAAAAATATTAACAAAGGTATTATTTTTTTTAAGATAGATATTATTTTCACCTTCTCCGTGTATGCTAATGCTAAAAAATTTAGATTTTTCAACTATAGTTTGATTAAAATATTTTAAACTCAAACCCAAACAATCAAAACCAGGACCTAAATTTGCACTTGTAGCAGGAACTAAAATCTTCATTTTTTACCTTAATTAATCGCATCTAAAACATAAAAAGGTGTATTTTCTTTACTGAAATTTAAACCTTTTAAACTTTGGGGCATAAAAAAACTTCCCGCTTGCATCTTTTCTAAAATAATTTCATCATCATCTTTTTTTACAAAACATAAATGTTTATTAGCTGCTATAGGAGTGTTGTTATTTAATTCAAAAGCACTAATAGCTTTTAAAGGAATGTTTTTAACTATAGCTAGGGTTTTAAAAGAAACATAAGAAATCTTTATACCCATGTAAGAGCCTGGACCATGCACATAAATAAGCTTTTCAAACTCATATTGTGAAAGTAAATCTTGTAGTATTTTTGGCAAAACTTCACTAACTTTTAAATCATTCTCAATGGTTTTTATCAATACATCATTTTCATAAACACCAAGCATTAAAGGTTTTGCTATGGCATTTAAAAGTAAAGTAATCTTTTTTATGCAAAAACCTTTTCATAAACTTTATATGCACTTTTTTCTAAACTTACCACTTCATAAGCACTAGGATCTTTTAAAAGTTCTTTGGTTAAAAGATGATTAAGTTTGTGCGAACCTGCATAAGAAGTATAATCTCCAAAAACTCTACATCCAAGCAAAGTTAAATCCCCAATAGCATCTAAAATTTTATGGCGCACAAATTCATCTTTAAAACGCAAACCTTCAGGGTTTAAAATACGATTATCATCAATCACAACAGCATTTTCTAAACTTCCACCAAGACCTAAATTCATAGCTCTTAAAGCTTGAACATCCTTTAAAAATCCAAAGGTTCTTGCTCTTGCTATTTGCTCTATGTAGTTTTGTTTACTAAATTCAAAACAATAATTTTGCTTACCTATAATAGGATTATCAAATTCGATTGTATAGTTTATAATAGGCATATCCGTAGGACTTAAACGCACAAATTTATTGCCTTCTTTTACTTCTACACTTTTTTTAATCACTAAAATTTTTTTAGCCACGTCAAGCTCTTTTATACCTGCTTCCTCAAGCATCATACAAAAACCTATACTACTACCATCCATTACAGGAGCTTCGTTTGCGTCTAAAACTATACGCACATTATCAATACCATAAGCATTAATCGCACTCATTAAATGTTCTATAGTAGAAACATAACCCCTATGATCGCCTATTACAGTAGCCATTTGTGTATCGATGACATTTTCAGGCTTTGCTTCATAAGAAATTCCTAAATCACTTCTATAAAACACTATACCACTGCCAGCTTCTAATGGCTCTAATTTTATACTAATAGGCTCACCCTTGTGCAAACCTATGCCAACACCTTTAACTTCTTTTGCTATTGTTGTTTGATTCATCTTTATTCACTCAAAATTCTTTTTTTACTTGATTCTAATACATTATAGATATTTTCTTTTATCCATTTTGCATCTTGCCATTGCTCAGGACGCACTTCAACTCCTTGCACTAAAACACCAAAATGCACATGATCTCCAAGTGCTAAGCCTGTAGTACCTGTGGTACCTATAACATCACCTGCTCTAACTCTATCTCCTACATTTACATCCACATTAGTGCAGTGTCCATAAAGAGTATAAATACCAAAGCCATGATAAATAATAATATTTAATCCATAAATTCCATTTTCTTGTACAAATACCACTTCACCATCATTATTGCTAATGATAGGCGCTTCTTTTACACTTGCTAAATCAAGCCCCATATGATAAGAACTACTAAATGCTTGATTATTATAAGAATAAAATCTATGATCAGCATAATCAGCTACTTTTTGGCCATTTTTTAAAGGTTTGAAAAGATTAACTTTAAAATTATTAATCATAGTATCAGGAACTTTACTTGTAATATCATGAATGATAACTTCATTAGAAGCTCTTAAATCTTCATTAACAAATTTAAATTTTTCAAGCCTGCTTAACTCTCTATCTTTTGGAGCATATTTTTGTGCTAAAAATTCAATCTTACCATCTAAAAATCTATCACTTACTTTTATATTAGATACACGGTATTTTTTATTAGTAAAATAATATCTAATTCTTTGTTTGTTTACATTACCTGCTTTATCTACTGCCACTACATAAGCTCTAAAGTGCTCATCAGTTGCTTCCCAAGGAATCAAAGCAGCATAATATCCTTCTTTCACATAAGGAGTTGCTTTAAAAATTTTATCTTTATCGGTTGTGATATAAACTTCTTGCAAATTCTCATCACTTGCTTTAAATACCACACTACCTACTCCACCTTGTTCAATTTGATAAGAATTGTCTAAAATTTCTACAAGCGGTTTTTTGGTATCAATGACAACTTTTACTTCTTTAAGTGCTTGATTTCCTAAAAAGAAATTCCAAAAACTACTATCACTTGCTTCTATTACAAGTTTATAAGAATCGACTTTTTCTTTATAAGCTAGTTTTGGTAATTTTAAATCAAAATGAATGCTTTTTTTGTTGCCCTTAACATGCTCATTAACAAGTATTTCACCATTTAACTCATTTGCCTTAAATAAAGTAACTTTTATATCTTTTAAAGCACTTTCATCGCTTACTTCTATGGATATAGGATCTGTTAAATTACTATAAATAATATCTGATTTTGTTTGAATCAGCGGAGGATTTTTTTCAAATAACTTTGTATTTAAAACAAACACCACAAAGGCTAAAAGTATTAAAAAAACTGCCAAAATCCACTTTTTATTTGATCTTTTACGTGCAAAAACCATATTTTCACTTTCAATCTATTTTTTTAAAAATATATTATTCTTTAGCAAATTAAGAGTAAATTATAAAAAATTTTATAAAATTTCTCTTAATTTATTTGCACTTTTAATCCAAGTTTCAAGCTCATTTATATCACATTTTTCTATCATTTTTTTACATTCTTGCAATTCTTTTTGAAACAAATCAATAGAATTTAATAAATTTTGTTTATTTTGCTCAAAAATACCACTCCACATTTGAGGGTTTGATTTAGCAATCCTGCACATATCTTTAAAAGAAGGACCACCTAGGTGGGCTATGTTTTTTTTATTTTCTTCTTTCATTACAAAATTTGCCAAAGAAAAACTAATCACATGCGGTAAATGTGAAATGATGGAAGCATGATGATCATGCGCAATACTATCCATAAATACAAGTTTCATTCCTAAATCTGAAAAAATTTCTATGGCTCTTTTTTGGTGAATATGATCAGCATTTTGCACATCACACAAAACACAAACTGCATTTTTATATAAATCTTTTATAGCTGCACTTGGACCGCTATTTTCCGTTCCTGCCATAGGATGAGCTGCGATAAATTGACTTTGTAAATCAGATGGTAAATTTTTAATAATTTCTTCTTTTGTACTTCCAAGCTCAATGATAGTGCAATCTTTGGAAATGCCTTGAAATTCTTTTAAAATTTTTACAATAGCTCTTACAGGGATAGCTAAAAAAATTACATCACATTTTTTTAACTCTTCAAAAGAAACAATTTTATCTATTAATTTTCGCTCTAGTGCGATTTGTTCAAATTCCTTATTTATATCGTACCCGCAAACTAAATCTATTAATTTATTCTCTCTTAAACTAAGACCCAAAGATCCGCCTATTAAGCCAAGTCCAACTATACCTACTTTCATAAATTTTCCTTAAAAAGCATTAGTTAAAAATATTTTGGTATTATAACGATTTTGTATATAAAAATTTAGGTAAAATGATGAAAAAATGGTTTGTTTTCTTTGCACTCTCAAGTTCTTTATGTGCAACTACGATTAAAGATATAAAATTTGAAGGCTTATCGCAACTTTCTAAAGAAAGTGCTATTGCGATTTCTAAATTAAAAATAGGACAAAAAATTGATCCTACTAGTATAGATATAGCGATTAAAAATCTTTTTGATAGAAATTATTTTAAAGATATCGCAGTAGAAGAAAAAAATGGAGTGCTAACTTTTAAAATGGTAGAAAAACCATCTATTGGAAAAATAGATATTCAAGGTATAGCGAGTAACGATAGAAAACAAATAGAAAGCCTTGTTGGTTTAAAACCTGGAATTTTGTATGATGAAAATTCAGCTAAAGATGCGGCCGAAAAAATCAAGCTTTTTTATCAAGCCAAAGGTTTTTATGATACTGTTGTAGAAATCAAAGATGAAAAATTAAGTAATTCAAGCTCATTAAAACTTACTTTTGTGGTAAATCGTGGGGAAAATATCATCATAGAAAAAGTGCATTTAAGCGGTGCAAAAAATTTAAGTTATTCAGATATTGAACCTGCAATAGCAAATAAACAAAGAGAAGCTTTGGGTTGGATGTGGGGTTTTAATGATGGTAAGCTTAAAATTTTTGATCTAGCAAATGATAGCTCAAGAATTTCAGATGTATATTTAAAAGAAGGCTATCTTGATGTGAGCGTATCTCCTGCTTTTTTAAATACTTACACAGATACTTATCAAGCTGATTTGACTTATTTTATCAATGAAGGCGAGGTTTATAAAGTCAAAGAGATTAAAATTTTTAATCCAATTTTTAGCGATGAAGAAAATGAAGCTTTGGCAAATGATTTAAAATTAAGTGTTGGAAAAATAGTCAATATAGAAAAACTAAGAGAAGATATAAAAACTATAGAAACCAAAACAGCAGATTTAGGTTATGCTTTTGTACAAGTTATACCTGATATACAAAAAGATAAAGAAAATCATGAAGCTATGATTATTTTTAAAGTTATACCGAATGAAAAAGTATATATAAGAGATGTCATCGTTTCAGGCAATACCAAGACAGTTGATAGGGTTATTCGTAGAGAGCTTTATTTAACCGAAGGTAATCTTTATAATAGAACTGATTTAATGGACTCAAGAAATGCTCTAAGAAGAACTGCATATTTTGAAAATGTAGACATTAAAGAACAAAGAGTGGATGATACACATATTGATTTAATAGTAGAAGTCAAGGAAGCTTCAACCGGAGCTATTTCAGGTGGTATTGGTTATGGAACTAGTGATGGAATTTTACTTAGTGCTTCATTATCTGATGCAAATATTTTAGGTTCTGGTATGAAAGGAAGTGTAAGTATAGACAAAGGCGATGATACACTTTCAGGTAGAGTATCTTTAAGAAATCCTAGAGTAAATGATAGCGATTATTCTCTTGGAGGATCATTATATTCAGACCGTTTAGAGTGGGATAGCTATGATGAGAGAAATTATGGTTTTGATATAAGCGTTGGTAAAACTTTAGGAAGATATACAAGCATAGATTTAACTTATAATCTTGAACAAAGTGATATTTATCATTTAAGTGATCGCTTAATCGCTCAAGGATATAAACTTGGAAAAACTTACAAAAGCTCTATTACTCCTTCAATAGTATTTAACAATACAGATGATTATTATTTACCAAGATCAGGTTTTATCGCCTCAACCTCACTTGAATATGCAGGCTTAGGTGGGGATCAAGAATTTATAAGCTCTACCACTAAATTTAATTATTATCAAGGCTTAGAAGAATTTATAGGCTGGGATTTGATTTATCGTTATAAAGCAAGTTTTTATAAAGTATGGGACCAAGGCTATTTACCAATTAACGAAAAACTCTATCTTGGGGGTATAGGAACCATTAGAGGTTTTGATAGAAGAAGCGTGAGTCCTAAAAACGAATGGGGCGATGAGACAGGTGGTACAGTTGCCTTTGCAAACTCTGTAGAACTTAGCTTTCCAATCTTTGATAGAATCAAACTAAGAGGAAGTGTATTTTTTGACTATGGTGCCATAGGACAAAACTCTTTAAGTCAAATTCAAAGATGGAGTACAGGCGTTGGTTTTGAGTGGCTAACCCCACTGGGTGCTTTAAATTTAGTTTTTGCTAAACCATTTAATACTAACTCAAAAGACGACATAAGTAAATTTGAATTTATGTTAGGCGCAAGATTCTAAAAGTAATAAAATCTTGCTATAATTTTGAAATTTTATTTTAGGTAGAGATAATGAATTTTTTAGATATTTTTTCTAGTATAAGACGCAAACAAGCTACTCCAAGTGAAGCTCCAAACCACTGGGTTAAATGTAATTCTTGTCATGCGTTAATGTATTATAAAGAAATAGAAACTTGTTATAATGTTTGTCCTAAATGTAATTTTCACATGAGATTAAACCCTTTAAAACGCATCGAGTTACTTAGCGATGAAGGCACATTTATAGAAATGGATAAAGATTTACATGCAATCGACCCGCTTAAATTTGTAGATAGTAAATCATATAAAAAAAGATTAGCAGAAAACGAAGAAAAAACAGGGAGAAAAAGCGCCATAATAAGTGGCGAGTGTAATATAGATGGCATTAAAACTCAATTAGTTGTTTTTGATTTTTCTTTCATGGGAGGAAGTTTGGGCTCAGTAGAAGGTGAAAAAATTCTTAGAGCGATTGAAAGAGCAATTGAGAAAAAAACACCTGTTGTTATAGTTAGTGCAAGCGGTGGAGCTAGAATGCAAGAAAGTACTTATTCTTTAATGCAAATGAGCAAAACAAGTGCAGCATTAAAGCTACTAGCAGAAGAAAAACTTCCTTATATTTCAGTATTAACGGATCCAACCATGGGTGGAGTAAGCGCATCTTTTGCTTGGCTTGGAGATATCATCTTAGCCGAACCTGGCGCTTTAGTAGGTTTTGCAGGGGCTAGGGTAATTAAACAAACTATAGGAGCTGATTTACCAGAAGGTTTTCAAAAGGCCGAATTTTTACTTGAACATGGATTAATCGATGCGATTGTAGAAAGAAGTGAACATAAAAAATTTATAGCAGACTTTTTAAGATTTTTTTCTAAAAACTAAAAAATGCAAATCAATCTTTTAAGCATTCAAAAAAACAATAACAATGAATTTAGCAAAATAGATGAGCACTACACCAAGCTCATCAAAAAATTTTGCAGTTTTAATGATATTTGTATTTTTAATAATAAAATCAATCAAGCACAAAACACTAATATCATAGAAGCAAAAAAATCTTATACAAATGCACTAAATCCTTATAAAAAAGGTTTTTGCATAGCCTTAGATGAAAAAGGTAAAGAGCTTACGAGTGTAGAATTTGCAAAATTATTACTAGATAAAAATGAAATTTCATTTTTTATAGGCGGTGCTTATGGGTTTGAGCAAGAATTTATTACACAAATGCATACAAGTATAGCCCTTAGCAAAATGACTTTAGTGCATAAATTTGCCAAAACCATGCTTTTAGAACAAATTTATCGTGCATTTTGCATTAATACAAATCACCCATATCACAAATAGGAGCATTTATGCAAGAATTAAATCTTGAGGAATTTAAAAATATATTACTTCAAAGACAAAAAGAAATTTTACAAGAGCTTCAGGGCAATATAAACAATATCCATAATCTACAAGATAGCGAACCTAGAGATGAAGTTGATTTGCAGCAAATCGATAATAGTTCTCATATTGATTTTAAAATCAATGAAAATTTAAAAGCCGAACTAGAAGAAATTAAACATTCATTAAGTAAAATAGATAACAATACTTATGGTATTTGCGAGTATTGCGAAGATGATATTCACCCTGAAAGACTTAAGGTAAAACCTCACGCAAAATACTGTATCAATTGCCGTGAAACTCTAGAAAAAAGGAAAGAGCTATGAAGATAAGATTATTTTTCTTTGCAAGTTTAGTTTATCTTTTAATTGTTGCAGCCTTAGTTTATAATCTAAATTTAGGAAATTACACTTTTGCAATTTCCACTTTTGAATTAAATTTGCCTGTTAGCTTATGGGTTGTTTTGCCTGCTTTATTTTTAATGATACTAGCTTTAGCACATATGAGTTTTTATGGCTTTTTAAAACATTTACAATACAAAAATCTAATTAAAGATAGTAAAAATTATGAAAATTTTATTATTGATATTTTTTTAAAAAAAATAAGCAAGGTTAAATTTAAAACTCAAGAATTTCAAAATATAGCAAAAAACACTCAAGCCCTTTGTTTTAAAGAAAAAATTCAAAATCCTAAAATAGATGAAATTATTGATATTTTTAAGAACTTAGATAAAAAAGAATTTGTGGAATTAAAAAAATACAAGCTAGATCCAAATAATGAATTTTTTATTTTAAATGAAAAAAATCACTTTCAAAATGATAACAATTATGCTTTTTCTTTTATCAAAAACAAAGATACCTTAGCAGATGAACTAGAAATTTTTGCTTATAAAATGGTGTTAGAAAATGCACCCTATAGTCAAATTAAAATACTAAAAATACAAAAAAATCAAGATGATATTTTATTGCTTTTAAATAGATTTGAAAAAGAAAACTTAGAATTAAATCATGCCGAAATCGAAGTTTTACTTAGTATGAATACCTTAGATGATAAGTCATATTTACGTTGTGCTAAAATACTTTGTAAAAAAATAGAGCCTCAAGTATTAATTGCTTTATTTAAAAAGTTAAAAGATAGTTATTCTCAAGCTTTAAGGGCTTATCTTTATACTTTAGCAGAATTTGGTATGTATGATGAATTACTTAATGAATTAGGAAATGATCAAAATGAGCATAAAGACTTTAGACTCTTGCTCTTTTTAAGAGAACATAATAAAAAAATAGAACTTGAAAAATTAATACAATGATAGATTTTAGCAAAAAGCCTTTATTTTTAGCCCCTATGGCAGGTTTTTCAGACTTGCCTTTAAGAAATTTAGTCAAGCAATTTGGGGCTGATGTAACCATTAGTGAAATGATAAGTTCTAATGCCTTAGTGTATGAGAGCTCAAAAACTCTTAAAATGCTAGAAAAAGCTGAACTTGAAAATCCTTACATAGTTCAAATTGCAGGCTCAGATGAAAGTGTGATTCAAAAAGCAGTAGAAATTTTAAATCGTTTTGATTTTATAGATGGGATTGATTTTAATTGCGGTTGTCCTGTAAATAAAGTTATAAAACAATGCGCAGGTAGTGCTCTTTTACAAGATCTTGATAAATTGCAAAGAATTTTAGAACTTATCAAAAAAACAAGCAATAAAAAATTAACTAGTGTCAAAGTAAGATTGGGATTTGAAAAAAAAGATCCTATTGCCATCGCTAAAGCGTGTGAAAATGCTGGAGTAAATTTTATCAGTATGCATGGTCGCACTAGAAAACAAATGTATAGTGGAAATGCTGATTATGAAGCCATAGCTTTAGCCAAAGAAAATATCAAAATTCCTTTAGTAGCAAATGGTGATATTAGTGCAGATAATGCTAAAGAAGTATTTGAAATAACAAAATGTGATGCTTTGATGATAGGGCGTGCAAGCATAGGAAAACCTTGGATATTTTATGAGATAAAAACTGGCAAAAAAATAGAAAAAGCTATGAAAAATAAAATCATTTTTGCACATTTTGAAGAAATGCTAAAACACTATAAAGAACAAGGTATAAGCATATTTAGAAAACACTTGCATGAATATTCTAAAGGCTATGACGATGCTTCTAATTTTAGAGATTGTGTTAATCGTATTAATGATGCAGATATTATGCGAAAATATATTCAAGAATTTTTCAATAAGGAATGATTTTTGCTTGTAAATTTCTAAGCAATATGAATGAAGAGATACCATAAAACAAGGAAGGTTCATGGCAGCTCATATCAATTCAAAAGGGATTTACAAAGCATTAGGTGGCATTAGAACAAGTGCAAACAATTTAGCAGCACATGCTTCAAAGCTTAACAATCAAAGTTTAAATTTCGAGCAAGTTTTACAACAAACACAACCAAAATGTATAAGTACTTGCTTACAAAGCTCTCAAAAACAACTTGGAAATTTACTGGAAGATATTAAAAATAGCAAGGAAGCTATTATAAAAAATACACATATTGATAGTGCAAATATCATCGCAAAATTAAGACAAGAGGCTATTATGATGTATGATATTACCCTTAAAAACCCTCTTTAATGATTTTATATAAATTATCAATATATTCATCGCTAAAATGCGATGAATTAAAATTTTCATAAAACTTTGCAAGATCTTCAGCTTTAAACTCATAACCAAAAGCACATTTTTTATGTGCAGGTAAAAAAGCTCTTACTAATACAACGTTTTTTTGTATATACTCATCGCAATAAAAACATACAAAGCTTTTATGTAAACGTCCTTCAAAATTTAAAATTTTTAAATAAGCATCTACTATAACACGCTTGCAATCTTGTTTTTCAAAACGTTTAGCACAATCTTCTAAAAGCTCAAAATAAAAACTATCAATTTCCTCAACATCTTTTAAATGCCAATAAAAAAGTCTGATAAATTCTTGCCAAAAAAACATTCTCTCTCTATCTAAAATCCAAGAAAAACCAATATGCAAAACATCTTTTAAACGTGGTAAAAACCTTGAACTTTCCTCAAGCTCAAAATCAATCTTATATCCACTTAAAATATTAGAATGTCTCATTCCATAAAATCTATAACTTTTAATAACTTTTTTAGCACTTAAAAGATAAACGATTAAGTCCTCATCTTTTACACTCTGAGTGTGTAAGATAAAACCTTGCATTTTATAAAAGTTCTACGCCATAAGCTTGCAAAATTTCATAAGCACTATTTTCCAAAGACTTACTAAAGCTTGCTGTTGCATTTTTATACAATATGATTTTTGAGTTGATACTAGCGCTTTGAGCTAAAATAATATTACTAAATACACAAATATGCGAAACCAAACCACAAAATTCTATACTTTCATAATGATTTTGTTTTAAAAAATTAGCCAATTCTAAACTACCAAAAGCATTCTTATAAAAGATTTTTTTTGCATTTTTTAAATACATATCAAAATCACTTGGCATTTGCCAACCCAAAGTATCTTTAATGCAATGATAAATAGGTAAATTTTTTCCTTCTTGGGTTTTTAAATAATTCTCATCATGCGTATCAAAAGTAAAAACGATATCACCTTGATGATTTTTTAAAAGAGTAAGAATATTATCTTTTATCTTGGTAGCTTTTTCAAAACCTAAGCTACCATCGATAAAATCATTTTGATAATCAACAACAACCAAAAGTTTAGTCATTATCCTTAACCATGAAAAAACTATCCGTGTGGATATTTTCAAATGCAGTTTTTAAGCTTGTAAATAATTTTGGATTTTCTTTTTCTAAATTTGCTAAAAGCTGTTTAGCTTCTTCTCTAGCATGAGGAAATTTTACATTTTTTTCACTTAATTTCATACCAGGACAAAATTCATTACCAATAACTTCTAATTCATTATTAATAGCATTTTCTCTTAGTTGTCTTTCTCTTACAAAAATCAAAGGTCGAATAACCTCTACACCTCTTTTACTTTTATATTTTGGAGCTAAACTTCTAAGAGCACCATTATAAATAAAATTCATAAAAAAACTTTCCACTGCATCGTCTAAATGATGAGCTATAGCTAGTTTATTAAAACCATTTTCCAAAGCATAAGTATATAAAGCTCCGCGTCTCATTCTTGAAAAATAGCTACAAAAGCTTGAATTTTTTCTAATAGTATCACCTGAAATTTCATAAATATTAGAATCAATCACTTCATGGTCAATACCATGTTCTTTGCAGTGATTATGAAGTTTGGTATAATCTTCACCCATACCATAGCTTAAAGTTACTGCTTTAAGTTCAAATTTAAAAGGTGCATGTGCTTGCATACGCTTTAAAAGATGGGCTAAAGCAAGAGAATCTTTCCCGCCACTAAGTCCTAATAAAACCTTATCATTATCTCCTATTAAGGAAAATTTAGCGTTTGCTTTTGCAACTTCTCTGATTAGTCTTTTACTAAGATTTATCATAATTTCTCACAAATTTTTAAGACAAAATTAGCTGAAATTTTAGCTGATTTTTCCACAAATTCATCAAAGTCAAATTCAGCCTTTTCACCTGCTTTATCACTCATTGATCTTAAAATCAAACATGGAATTTTTAAAGCATCACACACCAAAGCTACACTAGCTCCTTCCATTTCACAAGCATCTGCATTAAAAATTTCTCTAATTTTTGCTTTTTTATTTTCATCGCAAATGAACTCATCACCCGTAGCGATAATACCTGATTGTAATTTAACACCAAGTTCTTTAGCAGCTTCTATGGCAAGATTATTTAGCCTATCATCTGTTTTTATAAAAATTTCATTGCCAGGAACATAGCCAAGCGGATGCCCAAAAGCTGTGATATCTAAATCATATTGAGCTAATTTTGTAGCATAGATTAAATCCCCTATCTCTAAACTAGGATTAAAAGCTCCTGCTACACCTGTAAAGAGTAAAAGCTCAGCTTTAAATTTTTCTATCATAATAGCCGCACTAAGAGTAGAATTTACCTTCCCTATCTTAGAATAAGCGATAATTAATTCATGATTTTTATATTTTGCAAGATAATAAGTATTATTTGCATATTCGATTGTTTGATACTCTTTTAATGTTTCTAGTAAAGGAGTAACCTCTTCAGGCATAGCTCCTAAAATAGCTATTTTCATTTAATTACCTTTAAAATTTCATCAATGTCTTCTATTTTACTTAAAGTATAAGTTTCTTTTTGAGTGATTTTTTTATTTAAACCCTTTAACACACTTGCACCAAATTCTATATAAAAATCCACTTCTTCATCTATTGCTTTAATGCTTTGTTTATAAAGAACAGGCTTGATGAGTTGCTCGCTTAAAAGCGTTAGAGCTTGATTTTTATCATTATACACTTTTGCATTAACATTTGATACTACGCTTTTAAAACTCTCTTTTAAAATAGGTTCTAATTCTTTTGTAAGTTTCAAAGATGCATTTTTTAATAATGGACAATGGCTTGCAACACTCATGTTCAAAAGCATAGCTCTTTTAGCTCCTGCATTTTTAAACTCACTCTCATAAGAAGCCAAATCAGGCTTTAAACCTGCTACTACAATTTGCCCATCACAATTATAATTAGCCGCAAAAATACTTTTTTGTTCACTTAATGCCTTTTGACAAAGTTCTTCTACCACTTTATCTTCAAGTCCTAAAATCACCATCATACCAGCTTCGATTTTAGAGCAATCTTCTTGCATAAACTGACCGCGTTTATTAACAAGTGCTATTACATCTAAAAAGTCAAATGCATCTTGGGTTGCTAAAGCGCTAAATTCTCCTAATGAATGACCCAAGCTATACTTAGCTTCTATATTAACTTGCTCTTTTAAGGCTTCATAGGCCATTAGCGAGTTTAATACTATGGCCATTTGCGTAAATTCGCTTTTATTTAAATTTTCATTTTCCTTAAAAAGCAAATTTTTAAAATCAATTTTACAAAAATCGCTAGCATTGTCTAGTAATTCTTTTGCTTTTTTAGAATTATCATAAAAACTCAAACCCATGCCAACACTTTGAGAGCCTTGACCTGGGAAAATAAATGCGCTATTCATTAATGACCACCGCAGCAACCACCGCCGCCATGTCCGTGGCCTCCACAACATCCGCCACCACCATGTCCGTGATGATCGTGATGATGTCCTCCACCACCACATCCACAACTTCTACTACCTGCAATAATTCCTGTTAAAATTTCATCTTCACTTGCAGCTCTAACATCTACGATATTGATTGAAAACAACAAGTCTTTTCCTGCATAAGCATGATTGTAATCAATAGTAACTTCATTTTCAGTAATTTCTCTAACAATTACTCTTACGGTATTGCCATCTTCACCTTCGCCAAAAAGCTCCATACCAACTTGTAAATCAATCCCTGCAAACTGCTCTTTTGGTAAAGTTTGCAAAGCATTTGCGTCATATTCACCCAAAGCATTTTCTTTTTTTATCACAATATCAGCATTACATGGGGCATTAAGCTTTTGAATTTCTTCTTCTAATCCTTCTAAAATTTGACCCTTACCCAAAATAAAAGAAATAGGTTCAGCATAAATATTTGATTCTAAAACTTCATTAGTATTTGCATCTTTTAACTCATAAAACATTGAAACTACACTATTTTTTTCTATAGCCATTTTATCTCCTTTGTTATTTTCTATCTGGTGAAACTTTTGCCTCAGGACTATCAGGATAAGCCGTTTTTAAAGCCTTATAAAATTTATTTGCACTTTTTGGATCTCCAACCTTATCTAAGCTAATAGCTGTGTGATAAAGCAATTTTGGTACATAATCACCTTTAGTGCTTATGGCAGAACTTTTTTTATAAAATCCCAAAGCACCTACATAATCTTGCTGTTTATATCTTATCTCCCCAAGCCAAAAAGTAGATCTAGCAGGTTTATAATGAATACTAATTAGATGTTCAAATTTTTCTTTTGCATCTTCAAATTGATTTTTATTGGTTTCATCAATTGCCTTTTTCAAAATTTCACTAGATTGTAATTTTTTCCAACTATCATCTTTTTTTTCAGTCACTTCTTCTTGAGTTTCATTTACATCCTGAATGACTTCTTGTGTTTTATTATCATCCTTTACAATAGGGACAGCAGAAATAACTTTTGCCTGATTTTGCACTCTAGCTATTTCAGATTGAAAAAAAGTTATAGTTTGATTCATATCTTCTTTTGAGATATAATCATCATTGATCTTATTGATTAAAGTTGTAATTTCACCTAAAACCTTTTGAATTTCTTGGTGATTTTTTTCTTGAATTTGTCTATTTTCTTCAACATAAGCTCTTAAATTTTGAATTTCTTGGGTAATATTTGCATCAAAATTTTGATAGTTTTCTTCCAGTGAAAGTAATTTTGTGTTAGCTTTTGAATACTGAGCATTTAAACCCTCAGTTACACTTTGTAAGCCTTCTATGTTTTCTACAGCTGTATTTATTTTACTTGTCAAATTTGTATAATATTCATTTAAAGCTTTCAAGCGTTCTTGATTTTCATATTGCAACTTTTCATTTTGAGTTAAACCATAAGGTGTTTTTGTATCTACTTTTCCTGCATCAAATGCTGAAATTTCAGCGTGTAAGAAAGTAGCTCCTAAAAGAGCTACTGATAATAAGTTTAATTTCATTTATTTAAAGCTTTATTTTGCAATTTTAAATTCTGCACGACGATTTTGAGCATCGCAAGCTTTAGTTCTTTCAGTACATACAGGATTAGTTTCTCCATAGCTTTTTACGCTAATTCTATCTGCGCTAACACCTTGAGCTACTAAAGATTCTTTTACTGCTTTAGCTCTTTTCAAACCTAAAGCTTGATTATACTCATCAGTTCCCCACTCATCGCAGTTTCCTTCAACTACGATTGCAGCATTCGCAGCTTCTTTATTGAAAATTTCAGCATTATTTGCAATAACTTTTTGCATATCTTTTCTAACATTAAATTTATCAAAATCAAAATATACATTTGCTACAGAATTTAAAGATTCAAGATTTTCAAATCTATCAGAACCACCACTACCTTTTGAACCATCTACACTACTTGAGCTACTTACACTAGTATTTTTTGTAGCACAACCACTTACAATAACAGCAAACGCAGTAATTGAAGCAAAAATGATTTTTTTCATTGCTTTTCCCCTTTTTTATTTATTTAAAAATCATATTTAATTATAACAAAAAAAATGCTATTTTGATATTTTACCAATCAATTGATTGAATTTTACCTACTTTTAAACCATAGTGAAAGGCTTTATTTGCATTAATTCTAATAACACCCAATGCACTTTGCGAACCTAAATATTTAATAAATACAACACTTTCTCCATCGCTAGAAAATCTTGGAAAAAGATTTTTACCATTTGCAGTAAGTTGTCTTATATAATCACTTTGAGTTGACATTAAATAAAGATTAAAAACTCCACTTTGATTTGCTTCTCTACTAGAATAAACCATATAATGTTTATAAGTAGAAACTGAAGAATTGTTTTTACCATGAAAAACAACTTGTTCTGTTAAATTGGACTCTAAATTTTGCATAAAAATATTTGGATAACCCAAACGATCAGATACAAATACAATTTTTTTCTCATCATCTACAAAATTACCATTTACATCAATACCCATATAGTTTGTAATTTGTGTCAAATTTTTTGAATCTACATCATATAAATATACATCAGGTTGATCTTTTGGTGCCATGGTTAGTAAAATTTTTTTACCATCATCACTCACATCAGAAGCAACCATCATACCTTTGCTAGCAATGATTTTTGTAATATTTTTATTTTTCATGTTATACTTGTAAAGCGTTGGAATTTCATCTTCATAAGCAGTAAAATAAAATGCATTTTGTTCTTTATTTGCCCATTTAGGAAATAAATTTAAGCCTTTTGAAATTAACACTTTTTGATAAGTTAAAGTATAATCTGCTAACAAAATATCACTTTGCTTATTACCTTGAGTTCTAGCTATTAAAATTTTATGATCCATCCAATCAACTGGTGCAAAGCCTAATTTTCTATTCATTTGAGCAATACTTCTATGTGCTAAAAATGGATACTCTTCAATAGAAAGAATTTGCTCATAAAATCTTGTTTTAGTTTCATTTGCGGCTAAAATTTCAACATCAATATCTAAAAGTTTGCCATTTTTATTTAATATATAAGAAAAAATATAATCACCTTGTTTTTCATCTTGAGTTATCTCAAAATTTGAACTCACTTTTACATCATTAACAAGCATGTTGTAAAAACTTTTTTTAAGATCTAAATCATTTAGTTTAGACTGGTCTTTAATATAAATTTTAGGCAATTGCATACCTTTATTTACAACAGATATTGTTGCATCTTGTCCAAATAATACTGAACAAAAAAATAAAAATACTAGTATTTTTTTCATTGTTTCTCCATTTTAAACTCAATTATATCACTAAGTTGCATTTTGATTTTTCTTATTTTACCATTTGGAGGTAAAGTTATATATTTTCCCTCTAAATTTTGCAAAAATTCTTTTGCCTTTTTATCAAAATTATCACTATGCGCACTAGTGGCACTTAGCAAATAAAAATAACCATTGTTATCAATTACAAATTCTACTTCTATACTTAAATTACCGCTAGGATTATAAATTCTCCATCTATCTTCAAGGTATTTTCTAACAGCACCTAAAAACTGATCATAAACACCTATTTTTTGCTCTATAACAGATTGTCCTAATTCCTGATTAATTTGCAAATTTTCATTAAGTTGCTTGGAAAAATCATTGATTTTTTCTCTTTGGGTAAAAGTAGGTTTTTTTGATGGCATAGAAGATTGCACTTTTGTAGTTTTTTCTTCTTGATAATCTTCTATTTTTCCAAATAACTCATTAAAAACACTTGCCTGTTGTTCTATATTTTGCGTATTGACGCTTTTGTTTGTGGTGTATTTTTGCAAAAGATTTTCTTCAAACAAACTTTGCAAATTTTCTTTTTGCAATTCTTGCATCATATTAATTTGATTTTGATTTATACTATCACCAAGCTCTACATTAATAAAACTATTAGGATCATCAGTATATTCGATAGCTTTTGGTTTATATTCAATTAATTTAAAAAAAACTAAGAAAACAACAAAAAAATAAACTAAAGTTGCATAAATAAAGGATTTAAAATTGTGTATAGAATTTTCTTCCATTTTCTACTCAGTTTGCAAAGCAACTTTTTGGAAACCTAAATGTTTCATTGTTCTTAAAACACTCATTACATCATCATATTTTAAATTTTTATCCGCTCTAATGAAAACTGTTTCTTGGGTATTATACTGAAGTTTTAAAGCATTCATATTATCTGCAAAACTTACAAAATTAAATTTATCTTTTCCTATAAAAATTTCTTTCTTTGCGTTAATTGTTATAATTAAACTTTTAATATTTGGAGCACTTGAAGTTTTTTGTGAACCTTGAGGAAGCTGCACCTTTTCCTCATATGTAATACTTGGTGCAGTCACCATTAAAATAGCAAGCAATACAAGCATAATATCCACTAAAGGTGTAATATTTAACTCAGGTTTTTCTTCCATAAACATAAATTAGACCTTTGCAGAACTTATCAATACTTTAATCTCGCTATCTAAGATATTAATCAACTCATAAGCTTTGCGCTTGATAATCAAATGAAAGCTATATGCAGGAATCGCAACTAAAATCCCACATCCAGTAGCCACCAAAGCTTCACTAATTTTAGGAGCAATAATACTTAAGGAATTTTGCATTTCTAAGCCACCAAAAGTTTCAAGAATAGAAATCACGGTACCAAAAAGTCCTATAAAAGGAGAAGTTGAAGCTATGATGCTAAGCCAAGTTAATCCTATTGTAGCTTTTTTTTCTACAGAATTTTTATAAATATTCATTTTAGTTTCATCAATTTCCATGCACTTTTTCAAAATTGACGCACTTTGACTTAAATCTTTTTCCCCTCTCATTAAAGCTTCCAAAGCTTGACTTTCGTTTTGAGTCCATTTATTAATAAGTATTAATCTTGAAAATAAAATACTAAAACTAAGTATAAAATACACTGAAAGCCAAGCTAATACGATATAAGTGATTAAACTTGTATTTTCAAAAAAATGAAAAATTGCTTGAAAATCCACTATTTTTGCCTTACGTTATTATCCATCTTAGCAAAAGTAGAAGCCAAAGCAACACTATCACTACTCATAGATTTAATCAAATCTTTTGCTTCTTCCAATCTTTTTGCTATTTCACTATCACTATTTCCACCAACCCAAACAGCACCTTTTGCTAAAACACTTACTTTAGTTTCAGATACCTTTGCATGGCCTGAATCAATAGCAACTAACTCATGAGTTGAATCTGATTTTTCTATGTCTATAATTCCTGCCTTTAAAGAAGAGATTAAAGATGCATGTCCTTTTAAAACACCAAATTCACCTTCACTTCCAGGAAGAACAATAGATTTTACATTATCATTGTAAATCATACCAAGAGGTGTTACCACCTCTATATGTATTAAATTATCCATTATTAAGCCTTAAGTTTTTCTGCTTTTTCAATAACTTCATCAATTCCACCTACCATATAGAAAGCATTTTCTGGTAAATGGTCGTATTTTCCTTCTAAAATACCTTTAAAGCCTGCTATCGTATCTTCTAAACTAATGTATTTACCAGGACTTCCTGTAAATACTTCAGCAACGAAGAATGGTTGAGATAGGAATTTTTCAATTTTTCTTGCTCTTTCAACAATTAATTTATCTTCTTCACTTAACTCATCCATACCTAAAATAGCAATAATATCTTGCAAATCTTTGTATTTTTGAAGTACTGATTGCACGCCACGCGCTACTTTATAATGCTCTTCACCTATAATTTGTGGATCAAGCATTCTTGAAGTAGAATCAAGCGGATCAACAGCTGGATAAATACCTTTTTCAGCAATTGATCTATTTAAAACCGTAGTTGCATCTAAGTGTGCAAAAACAGTCGCGGGAGCAGGGTCTGTTAAGTCATCTGCTGGTACATAAACTGCCTGAACTGAAGTAATAGAACCTTTTTTAGTTGAAGTAATTCTTTCTTGGAATTTACCCATTTCACTAGCCAAAGTTGGCTGATAACCAACAGCTGAAGGAATTCTTCCTAAAAGTGCTGACATTTCTGAACCTGATTGAGAGAATCTAAAGATATTATCAATAAACATTAAAACATCAAGTCCCATTTCGTCTCTAAAATACTCAGCCATAGTAAGACCTGTTAAAGCAATACGATTTCTTGCCCCTGGTGGTTCATTCATTTGACCATAGCACAATGCAACTTTATCTAAAACGTTACTTTCTTTCATTTCATTATAAAGGTCATTACCCTCACGAGTTCTTTCACCAACACCTGCGAAAACTGAATATCCACTGTGTTTAAATGCAACATTGTGAATTAATTCCATAATAATAACGGTTTTACCAACACCTGCACCACCAAAAAGACCAACTTTACCACCTTTAGCATAAGGAGCTAATAAATCAACTACCTTAATACCTGTTTCAAAAATTTCACTTTTTGTGCTTTGCTCTTCAAATGGAGGAGGATCTCTATGAATTGACCAATGTTTATCAAAATTAATCTCTTCACCCTCATCAATTAAATCACCTGTTACATTAAAAATTCTTCCAAGAACTTTTTCGCCTACTGGAACACTAATTGGATTACCAGTTGCTTCTACTGCTAAACCTCTAACAAGACCATCAGTCATATCCATAGCAATAGTTCTTACTTTATTATCACCCAAATGTGCAGCTACTTCAAGAACTAGCTTACACTCTTTTCCTTCTAATTCATAATTAACAATAATAGCTTCATTAATTTGCGGAAGATATTCTTTAAATTCAACATCAACCACTGGTCCTAAAACTTGAGAAATAAAACCTTGCATCATCACTCCTAAATTTATTTCATTGACTCAACACCGCTGATAATCTCTATCAATTCGGTGGTAATAGATTCTTGTCTTGCTTTATTATAAGCTAAATTAAGTTGTTTAACTCTTGCTTTTGCATTATTTGTTGCATTATCCATAGCTTGCATTCTTGCACTATGTTCAGCTGCCAAAGAATCAACCAAAGAAAAATACATATTATATTCAAAATAAGTTTTTAACAAATCATTCAAGATTTCTTCATCTTCTGGCTCTAAATCCATTAACGATTGAGATTCCTGCTCTTCCTTGCTTGCAATAGCATCCACAGGCAATAAATTATTAATACGAATTTCCTGAGAAATCATATTTTTATAGCCATTATGAATGATTACAACCTTATCTGTTATTTTATTTGCAAAATCATCTACTGCACTCTGAATAATAGCACATGCTTTTTCATAATCAGGGCTAGAGCTTGTATCTAAATACTTTTCTAAAATCTCAATATTTTGGAAGTTAAAATACTCTATACCTGTTTTACCAATAGCTCTTAGTCTTACTTTGATTTTTTTTGCTTTACAATCTTCAAGCATTTCATTTACCGTTTTAATGGTTTTAATGTTAAAACCACCACATAAACCCTTATCAGCTGTGACAAAAATAATATCCATTTTTTCTATATTATCTTTTTTTCTAAAAAACGGAAGTTTGTCATCAAGTCCTTCATATTGATTAATCTTGAATGCAATTTCTGACAAAACTTCATCGATTTTTTGAGCAAAAACCTTTGATTTTTTAGCTGCCTCTTCTGCCTTTCTTAATTTGGCAGTAGAGACAAGTTTCATAGCATTGGTTGTCTTTTGTGTATTATGAACACTTTTTATTTTTCTTTTAATTTCTTTTAAATTAGACATTTAAAAACCTTATATATGGTTTGCTTTAAACTCACTCAATGCTTTAGCTAATTTTTCCTCTAAATCTTTATCTAAAGCCTTTTTGGTTCTAATTTGCTCAAAAATTTCTGGATATTTAGCTTCAATAAATGGATACAAAGCTGCTTCAAATTCTCCAATTTTTGAAACTGCTATATCATCTAAATACCCTTTAGTTCCCGCATAAATCATCACCACTTGATTTTCAGCTGAAAGTGGAGAATATGGAGGTTGCTTTAAAACTTCAACCATTCTCTGTCCACGTTCAAGTTGTTTTCTACTTGCTTCATCTAAGTCACTTGCAAATTGCGCAAAAGCTTGCAACTCTCTATATTGAGCTAAATCAAGTCTTAATGTACCTGAAACTTGTTTTGTTGCTTTAATTTGTGCAGCACCACCAACGCGAGATACAGACAAACCAACATTAATCGCAGGACGAATACCTGAGTTAAATAAATCTGTTTCCAAGAAAATTTGGCCATCAGTAATTGAAATAACATTGGTTGGAATATAAGCTGAAACATCGCCTGCTTGAGTTTCAATAATAGGCAATGCTGTTAAGCTTCCTGCACCAAGTTCATCACTTAACTTACTTGCTCTTTCGAGTAATCTTGAATGTAAATAAAATACATCTCCTGGATAAGCTTCACGACCTGGAGGACGGCGTAAAATCAAAGACATCTCGCGATATGCAACAGCATGTTTACTTAAATCATCATAAACAATCAATGCATGTCTTGAGTTATCTCTAAAATACTCACCCATAGTTACACCAGTATATGGAGCAAGATATTGCAATGCAGCAGGATCAGAAGCACCTGCATTTACTACTATACTATAATCCATTGCACCATACTCTTCAAGCTTTTTAACTACTTGAGCAACTGTGCTTTGTTTTTGACCAATGGCCACATAGATACAAATAACATCTTTGCCTTTTTGACTAATGATAGTATCAATTGCAACAGTTGTTTTACCTGTTTGTCTATCACCGATAATTAGCTCTCTTTGTCCTCTACCAATTGGAACTAAAGCATCAATTGCTTTAATACCTGTGTGTAATGGCTCATGAACACTTTTTCTAGCCATAATACCTTTTGCTTTTTCTTCCACAAAACGATATTCACTTGCTTCAATCACACCTTTAGCATCAATTGGCTCACCCAAAGCATTTACAACACGTCCTATCAACGCATCGCCTACTGGAACCTTTAGAAGTTTTTTTAGTCTCTTAACCGAGCTTCCTTCTTTAAGACCAAGACCTTTTCCTAAAACAACAATACCTACGCTTGATTCTTCAAGATTAAGTACCATTCCCTTTTCGCCATTTTCAAATTCAACCATCTCTCCAGCCATGGCATTTTTAAGACCATAAACTTTAGCAACACCATCAGCAACTGAAATAATTTTACCAGTTTCTTCTATTTCAAGATTAAAGTCAAATTTTTCAATTCTTTCTTTTATAATAGAACTAATTTCATCTGCTTTAAATTTCATCAAATCTCCTTAAATTGCTTTTAATATATATTCACTCATCTTAGCTTTTAAGCTTTGCATTGAAAATGAAATTTCATATCCAAGACCATCTAAGCTAATTTTCACACTTTCATTATCACTTATTTTACTATCTAATCTAATTTTTGCATTAAACTTAGTACTAAGTTTTTCTTCTAAATTTCTAATTTCTTCTTCACTTAATTGTTCTTTTGAATAAACTTGTCCCAAGAATGTGTTCTCTTTTAATGCTTTTTGTTCGCTCAATTCTTTAGTAATTTCTGGGATTAGCATCTCTCTTTTATTATCTACAATTAAATTTATAAAGTTCTTAAAAGCATCACTTGGATTATCCAATAAGGAAAGTACAAATTCTAGTTTTTTTCCTTGTTTTATCTCATAAGAATTTAAAACATCTATAAATTTATTAGATGTAAAAGCCGAACTTAACTCTAATAAATTAGAATAAAAATCTTCAAAATCATTTCTTTCTAATATCGCCTTTGCATAGGTTTTTGCAATCACACTTTCCATCAAGACACCTTTTTCATCATGATATTTAGAATTTCTTTTTGCTGAAGTTGTAAATTTTGATCATCGAAAATTTCTTCTAAAACCGCTTGTACAACTTCTTTTTCCATTCTTCTTATTTCATATTCTTTATGTTCTTCGTAAGTTTTTTCTAAAGCCTTGATTTCCATTTTCGTTTCAGCTTCTATTTTATCTGTGATAATCTCCGCTTCTTTTTTTGCAAGAGCTACCGCATTGATTGCTTCTTGTTTAGCTAAGTCTAGTTTTTTCATCATTTCTAATTTATGATTTTTACTCGCAATAAGCTTTTCTTGAATTTCATTCATTTTAGAAGCAATTTTTACAATTCTTCCATTATAAAAATTTTTTAAAGGAGTTGCAATAAAATAATACAAAATAGCAGCAAATAAAACAAAATTGACTGCTCTTGGAATAATATCGTATTCACCACTTCCATTGCCTGCTGCAAAAGCAAAAAATGGAAGTACTGATAATAATATAATTTTTTTCAACATTAACTTTCCTTAAATTTTACTCAAGCTATTTTTAAAGCTTTGTTTAAATTCTGGCATTTTTAAACGCATTTCTTCTTTTAATTCTTTTTCTTTTTCTCTTAGACTTTTAAGAAAAACAAGCATTTGATCTTCCAATTCTCTTTTTTTTGTTGATAATTCTTTTTCTTGTTTTAATTTAGCTTCTTCTATTGCTTTTACTTTAATTTGGTTAATTTCATCTCTTGTTTGAATATGAATTTTTTCCAACTCACTTTCTACATTTGAAACATCATCAGAATTTTTTTTCATTTTTTCTTCGTCATTTTTTATGGTTAAATCCCTAGAATCCATAAATTTAATCAAAGGTTTATAGAGTATAGAATTTAAAATTGCTATCATAAGCAAAAAAATGACACCAGTGGCTATCATGATGGAAAAATGTACATCATTAAACATTAATACTCCTAAATAAATCTAAATTAACGCGAAATTATAGCAAAACATACCTAAAAGCATATTTAATTGAATACCTTTAGAAATTCTCTAACTTCACTTTCGTTTGCAAAATTAATAGTAATTTTTAAATCTTTTATATTTACTTTCAAACCTAAAGATTCAATTTTTTCTTTTAAATTTATTATAGATTGATATTGTTTATTTGAATTTATATTTTTTTCCAATTGGTTTGTTTTTTTAAAATTTTTAATTAACTTTTCTGTATCTCTTACATTAAGTTTTTGACCTATGATGGTATCAACTATCATTTTTTCTTCTTCTTTTTCAAGTCCTACTAAAACTTTTGCATGTCCTTGTGAAATTTTACCTTCTATAATAAAATGTTGTGTTTGCTCATTTAAATTTAAAAGTCTTAAAGTATTAGCAATCTGTGGTCTTGATTTATGAATAAGATCTGCTAGTTTTTCTTGAGTGATATCATGAATTTCTAGTAATTCTTTATAAGAATGTGCTAATTCTATGGGATTTAAATTTTCTCTTTGGATATTTTCTATCAAAGCAAGTTCACGTAATTTTATATCATCTACATTTAAAACTACAGCTTTAATCTGTTCTTTTTCTAAAAGCTTACATGCTCTAAATCTTCTCTCACCCGCTATTAAAATATAATCAAATTCATCTTTTTTAAAAACCACAACAGGCTGAATCAAACCATACTCTTTAATAGAACCTGCAAGTTCTTCTAAAGCTTGTTCATCAAAATTTTTTCTTGGTTGATAAGGGTTTGGACTAATTAGATCTATATCAATTTCTTCTATTCTGCCTTCATTGGAACCTAGTTCTTTTTCATAAACCTCATCAATATCAGCCAAAATACTACTTAAACCTCTTCCTAATGCACTTTTTTTTGCCATTTTTTATCCTAATATAGAATATGCTAAATTTTGATACGCCACTGAGCCTGGGGATTTTATATCATAAAGTATAATAGGTTTTCCATAACTTGGGCTTTCAGCAAGTTTTACATTTCTTGGTATGATAATGAAATCATCTTCATTATCACCTGTTCTAAATAGTTTTTGTTTAAAATTTTTCTTTAAATCCTCTACAGTATCTTTTGAAAGATTATTTTGTGAGCTATACATAGTTGGTAAAAAGCCTTTTATTTTTAATTTTGGATTGATAGTTTTTTTCACAAATTTAATAGTGTTTAAAACCATCGCAACACCTTCAAGCGCATAAAACTCACATTGTATAGGAATAATAACACTATCACTTGCTGCAAAAGCATTTACTGTAATACTTCCAAGTGCAGGAGGTGAGTCAATGATGATAAAATCATAATCTTTAGCAATTTCTTTGATTTTTTCCCTTAAAATCGTTCTATATTCTCCACTTTCTTTTACTACTTCTTGCTCAATTCCAACCAAAGAAATATTCGATGGGGCTAAGTATAATTGTGGAAGTTCAGTTTTTAAAATGATTTCAGAAAGTTTTTTCCTGCCTATAAAAACATGGTAAATATTATACTCATAATTACTTCTATTAAAACCAAGTCCTGTTGTAGCATTAGCTTGTGGGTCAATATCTATCAAAAGAACCTTTTTTTCAGCTACTGCTAAAGAAGCCGCTAGATTGATAGCCGTAGTAGTTTTACCTACCCCACCTTTTTGATTTGCAATAGTTATTATCTCACTCATCTTAAACTATATATCCTTTTATTATCTAACAATATAGAACCATCTTTATACAACAAAGCATCTTTTAAAGATAAAATCTTACCTTCATTATGTATAAAAAAATTTCTTGATTTTTCAAATTCTAGCATATACTTGCTAAAAATATTCTTCCATAAAATTTTCTCACCTACATAAGAAAAATACTCATTTAAAAGTTTTGTTATATCCACTTCTATGTCTAAAATTTCAGCATTAAATGGAGCATATTTAAGATTAACCCCCATTCCTACAACCAAAAAATCATTGATTTTAGAACTCATCAATCCGCCTATTTTTTTATCTTCTATGTAAAAATCATTAGGCCATTTAATCCATACTTTTGAATTTTGTCTTTGCAATACTTCTTTCATTAAAAATGCAAAATATATACTAGCAGAAGCTAAAGGAAGATCTTGTGCTAATTCTTGAGTTTTTATACAAAAAGATACATGTAAATTTCCTTGCTTACTTTGCCAAGTATTATCCCTACTACCTATACCGGCACTTTGGATAAAAGCACAAATGGCTGTATTGCTAGTAATCTCTCCACTACGAATTTTTTCACTTAAATAAACTTGAGTTGATTCAAGCTCATCAAAATAAACTATCTCCAAGTTTTAACCTTTTTCCATTTAAATAAGTCTTAGCATCTAAAGCTTTTTTTCCACTTTCTTGTAAAGTTTTAATCCTTAAAATACCTTTTGCACATGAAAGCAAAAAGCTTTCCTTTTCTATTTGTAAAATCACACCTGATTTTTGAGTTTTTTCACTATCAACTAATTCTATATCTAAAAATTTCAAACCATTTTCTAAAAAAACTCCGGGCCAAGGTGTAAAAGCTAGAAATTTTTGATAAATTTCACTTGCATTATCTAAAGCAATCAACCCATCTTCTTTTTTAATTTTTTTACAATGTGTAACCAAACTTTCATCTTGCTTTTTTGGGACAATTTTTTCAAAATTCAAAAGCGTAGAAATAGTAAGCTTAGCTGCTAAATTGGAAAGCATAGTAAAAACCTCAGCTGAATTTTTACCTGCGATATCACATTCTATGCTTTCTAAAATTGCACCACTATCAAGCCCTTCTTCCATAAGCATAGTGCAAACCCCGCTTATTTTATCCCCATTTAAAATAGCACTTTGTATAGGTGAAGCACCACGATATTTAGGAAGCAAGGAGGCATGCAAATTGATACAAGGAGCAATATCTAAAATTTCTTTTGGTAAAATCTTCCCATAAGCAGCAACAACTATAAAATCAGGTTTCAAGCTTTTTATTCCATTGATTATATTTTCATCTTTTAAGCTTTTTGGAGTAAAAATTTCTATATTTAAATTATTTTCTAAAACAAATTTTTTAGTATCACTTGGGGTTAAAATTTGTTTTCTACCCACAGGTTTATCAGGTTGAGTAAATAAAGCTTGGATATTAAATCCTTTATCGACAAGCTCTTTTAAAATACAAGTTGCATAAGAGGGAGTTCCCATAAAAATGATATTTTTCATGATGCTACTATCCTTTTTTTATAAGTTTTTATAGCTTTTTGATATGAAAGATCAAGATAATCTTTAAAAATTTCAAAATTTTTTCTTGATGGATTATTAATACAAATATATCCCATATAAGCATAAATTGGATGAGGCATGATAAAATCAAGCATAGAAAAATCATAATTTAAACTAACAACCTCACCCTTTAAAGCCTTTTTAGGTTTTTGACCAAAAAGATTTTGGTAATCTTGATCACAAAGAGAGCAACTTAGACGAAACACACCTTCTCTATTTAAATTCGAAGCTTTATCATTTATGCCATCATTTTCTTTAATAGTGCAAAAATAAACTCCGTTTTTTAAAACCCTATCGGGATTATAAAAAAAGCTATGTTCTTTATAAGTAAATTTATACACCAAGCCTTTAAAACTAGACTTGATATATTCTTGAATAAAATCTATAGTTAAATTTTTACCCATCAAAAATTATTTTGACTTCTAATTTTTTTAACTTCTTCTAAAAGCATAAATTTAAGCTCTTTTAAACCTATTTTTTCAAGGCTTGATACTTTAACAAAAAAACTTTGTGGATTATTTTGACTTTGCAAATAAGCTTTTAGCTCATTATAATCATCTTCCATTTTTTGTGCAAATTCTTCGCCTAAATTTACACTATCACTTTTTGAAAGCATTAAGCCAAAATTTCTTGCATAAAGCTTGCTTGAAAATTTTTCCAATTCTTTTCTTAAAATACAAAATTGCTCTTTTAAACTCATTTCTCTTAATGGATCAAGCACAAAAAGTAAAAAAGAAGTTCTTTCTATGTGTCTTAAAAACTCAAGCCCCAAACCTCTACCATCACTTGCACCTTCTATAATACCTGGGATATCTGCCATCACAAAAGAATTATAATCATCTACTTCAACCATACCAAGTTTTGGAGTTAAAGTGGTAAATTCATAATTAGCTATTTCAGGTCTTGCATTAGACACTACACTTATAAGAGTGGATTTTCCTACATTTGGAAAGCCTACAAGTCCAACATCTGCTATGAGTTTTAATTCTAAGCGCACGCTTAAGGTTTTTCCTGCTACACCTGGTTGAGCATAATCTGGGCGTTGATTAGTAGAGTTTTTAAAATGAGTATTGCCAAGACCACCTTTACCGCCTTTTAAAAAGAGTTCTTTTTGGCCTTCTACTAGCATATCAAGTAAAACTTCCCCACTTTGTGCGTCAATTACTTGAGTGCCTTGAGGGACAACTAATTCTAAACTCTCCCCTCTTTTGCCATTTTTATTACGACCTAGACCCGGCTGGCCATTTTGTGCTTTAAGTTCTTTTTTACCTTTAAAGTGTGCTAGCGTATGAGTATTGTTATCACATATAAAATATACATCACCGCCATTTCCACCATCACCACCATCAGGTCCACCAAGTGGAACATGTTTTTCACGGCGAAAACTCACAGCACCTTTACCACCATTACCTGAACTTAAAACTAATTTTACATTATCTATAAACATACAATCACCAAAGTATAAATTTTTTAAAATGATATTATATTTTTTTTAATATATTAAGATTAAAAAGAAGAAAAAGGCTACAAAGTAGCCTTAAAATTATGCAGGGTAAACAGAAACTTTTTTTCTATTTTTATCTTTTCTTTCAAATTTTACAAAACCATCAATTAAAGCAAAAATTGTATGATCTTTTCCTATGCCTACATTATTACCCGCATGAGTTGCTGTTCCTCTTTGGCGAATGATGATGTTACCAGCACGAACAAATTCTCCACCAAATTTTTTAACACCTAGACGACGACCTATAGAATCACGATTATTCTGAGTTGAACCTTGACCTTTCTTGTGTGCCATTCTTTACTCCTTAAGCTTTAATATCTACTACTCTAACGCGAGTAAATTGTCTTCTAAAACCGCGTTTTAACTTTGAGTCTTTTCTACGTCTTTTTTTGTAAATCACAACTTTTTTGTCTTTTCCATGAGCAATCACTTCTAAAACAACTTTTGCACCCGCAACAAACGGCGCACCTACCTTTAATTCTTTATCGCATACAGCAAGAACTTCACTTACTTCTACGCTTGATTTTGTTTCAGCTTCAAAACGATCTAGTTTAAGCTCATCACCTTGGCTTACTCTGTATTGTTTTCCACTGTGTTTTATAATAGCATACATACAGCTATCCTTTCTTAAAATATTTTGGTAGCACCATAAAGCATTATGCATAAACATAAATTTAGAAAGCTTTAATGGCTAAAAGCAGTAATTATATCTTGATTTTATATAAAGTAAGCTTAAGACGCAAAAAAGCGTCTTAAGATTTAAATTAAAGCTCTGGCTTTGGAGTTTTTTCAGTTGCTTTTGGAAGTTGAGGGTAAGTAATATTAGGCTTTTTACCTGTTAGAGCATGTAAGAAAGTTTCTATAGAAGCTGCTTCTTTATCAGAAATTTCTATACCAAGTTGTACACTACCCATTTCTTTGATTGCTTCTTGCAAAGACCAAATAGCACCATTGTGGAAATATGGAGCCGTTTCAGCAATATTTCTTAAGGTTGGAGTTTTAACCAAACCATTTGCATCACCTTTAAAATCCCCTACATTTGCAAATTTGTATTTAGCTGCTACTTGGAAAGCTTGCATGCTACCACCTAAATTTACTCCTGTATGACAAGCTGTACAACCTTTATCAATGAAAGTTTTTAGACCTTCTTTTTCTTTTTTACTCAATGCTTTTGTATCACCTTCTAAGAATTTATCAAATTTAGATGGAGTTAAAAGCGTTCTTTCAAATGTGGCAATAGCATCTGCAATATTATCAAAAGTTACTCCACTACTACCATACACTTTTTTAAATTCTTTTACATATTCTGGCATGGAAGCTATTTTTTCTACTGCTAATTTAGCAGGTGTTGCCATTTCAGGCTCTGCTTCGATTGGCCCTTTTGCTTGATCTGCTAAAGTACCTGCTCTACCATCCCAAAATTGAGTCGAATTTAAAACTGAGTTATAAACTGTTGGAGAATTTAAATGATGAGGATTAGCTGTCCATTTATGTCCTACAGCAGCTGCTATACCATCGGTACCGCCCATACCTAAATTATGACAGGTATTACAAGAAATCAAGCCACTTTTAGAAAGTCTTGGTTCAAAATATAATTTCTTACCAAGATTAGCTTTTTCTTTAGAGAATTTACTAGCCTTAACATCCATTTCTTTTAACAATTTTTCAACGCCTGCTTGATCCTTTGGTAAAGGCGCTAAACCTGCAGCTTTTGCTTCATCAAGCAAAGCTTTATCATTAGCAAAAGCAGTTGATGCAACTAATAATGATGATGCAACTAATAATGAAATTTTTTTCATTATCCACTCCTAAATAAGATAAAATAAAGCCTATTTAAAATAAACTTATTGAAAATATATCTATAATTTTCTTTAAACAAAATAAAAAATTTCTATTTGACAATAAAAATTATTATAGGATAAGATATATCTTAAATATTTATTTCAGGGTTTTTTGCTATCATTTTATAAAGTTTTATAAAATCAGGATAAAAAAATAAATGGAAAATTTAATAATCTATCTTTTAGCTTATCTCATAGGTGCTATACCATTTGGGCTTTTACTAGCTCAAATTTTTGCCAAAACAAATATTAAAAATGCAGGTAGTAAAAGCATAGGTGCTACTAATGTTTTAAGAGTGGTAAAAGAAAGCGACCCTAAACTTGCCAAAACACTTGCTGTTGCGACTATTATTTTAGATGCACTAAAAGGAATTATACCTATATTAGTGGCAAAATTTTTAGCTTATGATGAAAATATCTTATGGACTATGGCTGTTTTAGCAGTATTTGGACACTGCTTTTCTCCTTATTTAAAATTTGAAGGTGGTAAGGGAGTAGCTACTGGAGCTGGAGTTTTAGCAGTATTTTTACCTTTTGAAATCATGTCTGCAATTTTAGCTTGGTTTGTTATAGGAAAAGTGTTTAAAATTTCAAGCTTAGCTTCGCTTGGAGCCTTGGTTGTTTTAATTATAACTTCTTTTGTATTTCATTATGATATGCCTGTAATCAATACGCATGCACCGATATTTATCATTGCTTTTATAGTAGTTTATAAGCATATACCAAATATTTTAAGACTAATTGGAAAACAAGAATGCAAAGTCATATAAAAGTTAACTTGGAATTTAAATGCATTATAGGACTTTTAGATTTTGAAAGAATTCAAGAGCAAAAAGTCTTAATAGAATTAGAAGCTAAAAGTAAGAAATTTTTAGATTATGCAAAATTATGTACTAGAATAGAAAAAATTTATAAAAAGAAAAAATTTAAAACTATAGAAAAATCTCTAAAATACATATGCAAAGATATTAAAAAACATAATAAAAAGCTTAAATTTATAAATATCACTTGCTATAAACCTGATATTATCAAAAATGCATGCGTTGGAGCCAGTCTAAGTAAAAAATATTAAAATTTTTTTAAAGAATTTTGAATATTTGCTTAATTTGTGTTATACTTTTGCACTAAAACTATCTTCAAAGGAATAAAATGCGTATTTTAGTTGTAGAAGATGAAGCATCACTTAATAAAACTTTATCAAACACTTTAAACGAGTTTGGCTACCAAAGTGATACTTCAGAAAATTTTAAAGACGCTGAGTATTTTATAGGTATTAGACATTATGATTTAGTATTATCAAATTGGATTATTGGTAATAATGATGCAAGTGATTTGATCAATGCTATCAAACAAAAATCCCCGCGAACTGCTATAGTAGCAATATGCGCAAAAGCAGACAAAGAAAATGAAATCAAAGCTTTAAAAGCTGGAGCAGATGATTATATAAAAAAACCTTTAGACTTTGAAATTTTAATGGCAAGAATTGAAGCTAGACTTAGATTTGGTGGAACTAATGTGATTAAAATTGATGATTTGGTGATTGATCCTGATGAAGAAAAAATCACTTACCAAGGAAAAGATATAGAATTAAAAGGAAAGCCTTTTGAAGTTTTAACTCATTTAGCTAGACATTCTGATCAAATCGTATCAAAAGAACAACTTTTAGATGCTATTTGGGAAGAACCTGAACTTGTAACTCCAAATGTTATAGAAGTTGCAATCAATCAAATAAGACAGAAAATGGATAAACCGCTTAATATCTCCACTATAGAGACTGTACGTCGTAGGGGATATCGCTTTTGTTTTCCTAAAAAAACTAACTAAAAAATTTTTAGAATGATTAATTCATTCTAAAAATTAGATTTTATTTTTCTTTATTACTTTAAATTACATATAAGTTTTTATATAGTATAAAGTTAGCTTTATTACTCAATAAAAGGAAAAATATGTCACTATTAATCACTAGAGAATGTATATCCTGTGATGCATGCAGAGAAGAATGTCCGGATGAAGCAATTTATGATAATGATCCAATTTATGTTATAGATCCTGATCTTTGCACTGAATGTGTGAATGAATTTTCAGAGCCAGCTTGTATAGTAGCTTGTCCAGTAGATTGTATCATACCTGATCCTGACAATGTAGAAAGCATTGACGAACTTCGCTTAAAACATAAAAATAAAGATATTTGATGGCTAAAAAAACAGCAGTAATTGATCTTGGTTCTAACTCTGTTCGTATGGTGATTTTTGAAAGAACATCAAGATATGGTTTTTTTATTTGCAGTGAACACAAAAAGAAAGTAAGACTTGGAGAAAATGCTTATAACAATAATAAAATTCTTCAAGAAGAAGCCATGCTTAAAGCTGAAAAAGCTTTATCCTACTTTAAAGAAAAAGCTTTAAAAGAAAAATGTAGAAAAATTATTGCTGTTGGAACTTCTGCGCTAAGAGATGCACCTAATGCAAAAGAATTTATTACTAGAATATCAAAAAATGTAGGTTTAAATATAAAATGCATTAATGGAAAAACAGAATCATTTCTAGGTGGTCTCGCTGCGTTAAATTTACTATCAAATATTCAAAATGCAACCACTATAGATATAGGTGGCGGATCAACTGAACTTTGCTTGATTAAAGAAGGTAAAATTGTGGATTGCATTTCACTTGATCTTGGCACAGTAAGATTAAAAGAAATTTTTTATGATACTAAAAAATTTAACGCATTAAATCAGTTTATACAAGAAACACTAACACAAATCCCAAAGCATTTTCAAAATGAAAATATCATTGCTATAGGTGGAAGTTTAAGAGCATTGTCAAATTCTATAATGAAAAAAAATTCCTATCCTTTCAAAATGATCCATAACTTTATATATGATTTTGAAGAAGAAAAAAATCATATAGAAAAAATTCAAAATGCTAAAAATTTAGTTGATTTTAATATCAAAAAAGATCGTTTTGACACCATAAAAGAAGGTTGTGTGATCTTTCTAGCCTTAGCAAAAAAACTAAAAGCTAAAAACATTATCACCTCAGCAGTGGGTGTAAGAGAGGGTGTGTTTTTGTCCAATCTTTTTCAAAAATACGCCAAGATAAAAAACGACACTATTGATTTTTCAAAATTTAATGCTAAATTTCCACCTAATTTTAATCCAAGTTTAAAATCTTTACAAGATCGTTTTAATATAGATTATAATGATAAAAGTGCGTATTTTGCAAATAAATTATTTGATACACTTTTACCTATTCATAAAGTTGATATTAGTTTCAAAAAAGATCTTTTAAATGCAGCAAAACTAGCACATATTGGAGAAAGAGTTAATTTTTATTTTGCTAATGAGCATAGTGCTTATATGGCTTTAAATGGCTTGCATTTTGGCTTTTCACACAAGGAAATTTTACTCATATCTACACTTTTAAAGGCTAATGGAAAAAGCATTAATCCTTTAGTTATTGAACATATTAAAGAATTATTACCAAACAATCATATATTATCTTGGCTTAATTTTATTCTAGCATTGGCAAAGAAACTTGCAAAAGATACCGATATAAATCTTGATTTTATGCTAAAAAATCACACTTTGTATATTTACTCAGATAAAAAGCAAATTTATTTTTCAAAAGAAGAGATTAAAAAGATTTCAAAACCAAAACTTATCATTTTAGCTTTTAATCAAAAAAATTAATTGTTTTGTTTTAAAAGTAAATTTTGTAATCTTTGTTTGTTTTCTTCAAAATAAGAATCAAAGTCTTTCTCTTTTGGCTTTTGCGGTGTTTTATTTTGCTCTTCGTCTTTTATCAAAGCTTCACTTGTTTCTAATACTACATTAGAATTTCCTATGATCATAGTATAACGCTTCAAAGCATACTCAAAAACTACAAGTTGATTGTGTCTATCAAGTGGTCTTTGAAAGATTAAATTAAAATTTCTATCCAAAGGATGTTTTTGTCTTAAATATATTTTTAAAAACCAAAGTCCAACAAGCAAAAGCACCAAAACACTTACAACTAAAATATAATTTGTAAAATCATACTCTTGCATTTTTATTTCCTCGTTTTTTTCATCTAAGCTTTTTTTGGTAGTTAAATTTACACCCTCTTTTTGCGCGCGTAATCTTAATCCATATTCGCCAATTGCATCTGCATTAATTTGTATTTTATCACCGATACTTAAAGCTATGAAAGTTTTTTTATCTTCTGAAAAAATTTTTATTTTTTTAACAATATTAGAATTTAACGTCTTGTTCTCTTCTTTAGCACTTTGGGCATTTAATGTAAAAATAATAATATCGCCTTTTCTCTTTTGACTAATACCTTCTTTATAAGGAACATCAAATGAAAAAGTGATATCTACCCTATCTTCTCTTGGATAGATATTATAATCAAGAATTTTTGCCCCAAAAAGAGGCAAAGCAAGTAGCAAAATCCAAATAAATTTCATTGCAATTCTTTTTTAAAATACTGCAACACTGATTTTGAATCTAAAATCTCATTAATCCTTATAGCAAGGTTTTTCTCATACACCATTACCTCGCCCTTACCAAAAATTCTTTTGTTTAAGTAAAGTTCCACACTTTCACCTGCTGGCTTTTCAAGATCTATCACAGAACCTACTTCTAATTTTAAAAGATCTTTTACACTCATATTAGTCGTACCAAGTTCACTAACAAAGTCAACGCTAATATCTAAAATATCTTCATAAGATTGCAATAACCCTAAATGATCTTCTATCATAATTTTTTATAACCTATTCTAAAACGAGCATTTTTCATCTCATAGGTAAATTTTTCTTTGAGCTTGATTTTTGAAAACCCATCAATACGTCCTAAATATTCAGGAACACCCAAACGATACTCATCTTTACCATTAGTATCATTAAGTAGTTTTTTAGCATAACCTATGATTTGATTAGCCACTTCTTTTACCAAATCTGCCAAACCGTCTTCTTTTAATTCTTCATGTAATAAAAATAATGCAATTTCATTTAAAGCTTTTTTTTGGAAGAACAAATAAAAACTATATTCTTCATCTTTAAAATATAAAGGTATAGAAGCCCCATAAAGCTCACCTCTAATTACACTTGTTGGTGCAATTTTAAGTTTTAAAATATGCTCACAAAAATGATAAATTGAATATTCAAGTGTTTTAGTCATAGCTTTTTCCTTAGAAACTTATAATAAATTTATTTTACTAACATAAACCTTTAATCATAATTAATAATTAAAATATAAAATATAGTAAATTTTTATTTAAATTAAAAAAGGCCTTTGATGTTTATAAAAAATTTTAATATAAATGAAAAAGTTTTTATCATTGCCGAGCTTTCAGCTAATCATGCAAATAGCCTTGAAGTAGCTTTAAAAACTATACAAGCAGCCAAACAAGCAGGAGCTGATGCTATAAAAATTCAAACCTACACCCCAGATAGCCTAACACTAAATTCTAATAAAAAAGATTTTATTATTGAAGGTGGTTTATGGCATGGACGCAAACTATATGAACTATATGAAGAAGCTAAAACACCTTATGAATGGCATGAGAAGCTTTTTGAATGCGCCAAAAACGAAGGTTTAATTTGCTTTTCTAGTCCTTTTTCTAAAGAAGATGTAAATTTTTTAAGACAATTTAATCCACCAGCTTATAAAATTGCTTCTTTTGAAGTAAATGATTATGATTTTGTGCGTTATGTAGCAAAAGAAAATAAACCTACTTTAGTTTCTACAGGCATAGCCTATGAAGAAGAACTTGAAATGATTGCTAAAATTTTTCAAGAAGAAAACAATCCAAATTTGATTTTGCTAAAATGCACTTCAGCTTATCCCTCACAAATTTGTGATTTAAATCTAAATGTCATAAAAACTTTACAAGAAAAATTTAATACTATTGTAGGTTTAAGTGATCATAGCGAGGGATTTTTAGCACCTACTTTAGCCGTAGCTCTTGGCGCAAGAGTTATAGAAAAACATTTTATATTAGATAAAACTTTAAATAGTGCTGATGCTAAATTTAGTCTTGATTATGAAGAGTTTAAACAAATGTGCTCTATGGTGCGCTTAAGCGAGCAAGCACTAGGTAAAGCTAGCTTAACAATAAATGAAAAAACCTTAAAAAACCGCCATTTTGCAAGAAGCTTATATGCTAGCAAAGACATCAAAAAAGGTGAAATTTTTACACTAGAAAATGTAAAAAGTGTAAGACCAAGCCTTGGTTTGCATCCTAAATTTTTACCTATCATACTTGGTAAAAAAGCAAATTGTGATATAAAGTTTGGCACAGCACTAAAGGAGCAGTATTTTTTGGAATGATTTGTGCTTTTGCTTAAAAAAATATAAATAAGGAATTATAATGTTACTTGAACTTAATTTTTCTAAAAATTTACAAGTCTTAAAAGAAATCAATACAAGCTTAGCTGATAAAATCTTACAAGTAAAATCTAACGAAAGATTTGAACTTTTTGAAAAAAACTACGATATTTATGATCACAAGACAAAACAATTTTGCATACAAAATGCTTTAGATAATTTATCTTTTTATGAGCAAAATTACAAAAGACATCCTTTTTTAATCTTTTTTGGAATTGGCAATGGTATGTTAATTTTTGAATTATTGAAAAATCCACTTAAAGATTGTATTTGTGTTATAGAACCTGAAATAGAACTTATATACATTGCTTTGCATTTAAATGATTTTAGCCAAGATTTACAAGATAAAAGACTTCATATCTATTTATATGAAGATATTAACTTTTTAACTTTTTATCGTTTTTTTGAGCAAGAAAAAATTCACTTTTTTGTAAAAACCTATGATTTGCTTTTAATGTCAAATTTCTATGAAATTTACGAAAATGCCATAGCTATGACTAATTCTTTGTGTATAGAAAGTATAAAATCTTTGGTTGTTAGACAAGGAAACTCATCAGAAGACTCCTTCG